>JBCBUN010000134.1:0-5547 GCA_039818145.1 Pseudomonadota bacterium | reverse complement strand
GTGGCTGGCAAGCTGAAACAGCCTGCCATTCTGACCTTCGAAAAAGACCGGCACCACAGTGGCCTTTGATCGCTGCACGAGCTGAGCCGTAAAGGGTTGCCACACAGGATCAACCGCACGACCGAACGGTCGCGGCGATGTTGAGACGGTGCCGCCGGGAAAAACGATGATCGTGCCGCCAGCTTTCAACAGATCACGGGATATTTTCCGGGTACGGATATTTGTTGCAAGAGCTTCCGGCGTCTCATCAAAGTCAACCGGCAGCAGATAGCCTTCAATTTCCGGCGCTTGATTGAGAACCGCATTGGTCAAGATCTTGAACTCACCGCGCACCATAGACGCCAGGTGGCTGACCACGAGTCCATCAATGACACCGAAGGGATGGTTGGCAACTATGACGAGTGGCCCCTGTTTCGGGACCTCGCGCAGGCGTGCCATGTCGAAATCAACACGCAATTTCAGGTAGCGGATAGCCGCCGCAAAGAATGTCTCGCCCTCAATCGGATTCGCTCGATTGTCGAGATACATGCGTTTGAGACGAGGCTGGCCGGTTAGCCGTTCGATCAACTTGATGATGATCTGTTTTAGGCGCGGATCATCCGGCGAGGCATAGGAAAACGTTGGTTCTGGCATTGGTTGCCGCGTATCAAACTCGCGACCTAGTTGCGGGTTCACATTCATGAAACCAACACCCCTAACCTGCACGAGCGATTGCCCGCTAAGCTGCTTCCCTTGAACGCACAATTAGTGATTTGCAGCGTCAGGGCAATAGTCACTGCGCGTCATAAAAACGTTGCTATTTATGCTGCCACTTCGGCATCGGAGCATGATATCCGGTCATGCGGTCCAGCAAGGTTTCTATTCTGCCTTCTACAATCAGCATGTCGTTCAGACCCGGTTTGAGAAACCCTTCGTCACGCATGTTGTCGACCATAGCCATCAGGGGATTGAAATAACCGCGGACATTTAGAAATGCACATGGTTTTGTATGGATGCCCAGTTGTGCCCAGGTCCATTGCTCCATGATTTCTTCCAGCGTACCTGTGCCGCCGGGCAAGGTGACGAAGCCATCGGACAGAGACTCCATCTTGGCTTTACGCTGATGCATGGTTTCAACCACATGCAGATGGGTCAGGCCTTCATGGGCAATCTCAGCCTCGACCAGCCTCTTTGTAGTGACCCCCGTGACATCGCCTCCAGCGGCCAGTGCAGCATCTGCCATCGCCCCCATCAGCCCTACCCGGCCACCGCCAAAAATGACGTGTATGCCCCTTTCGGCCAGGGTTCTGCCAACCAGTGATGCAGCGATTTCGTAGTCCGGGTGTGCACCGAAACTCGAACCGCAATAGACACACAGCGCTGTTGGCGACGTCGCCTTGGCGGACAGATTCTGGGAGGGAGTTGTTTCGGCCAAATCAGGCGGCCTTGGCCAGCCCGTCGAAGCCCTGCAGCCGCTCAAGCAGCGCAGACATGTCTTTGAGATGAACCATGTTGGGACCATCAGAAGGCGCTGAATCCGGGTCCTGATGGGTTTCCATGAAGACGCCTGCCACACCGACCGCTACAGCCGCGCGCGCCAGCACGGGCACGAATTCACGTTGGCCGCCGGACGTTGTGCCTTGGCCACCGGGTTGCTGTACCGAGTGAGTGGCATCAAAAATCACCGGCGCGCGGGTTTTTGCAAGTTCAGGCAACGCGCGCATGTCAGACACCAGGGTGTTGTAGCCGAAGCTGGCACCGCGTTCGGTCACCATCACATTGGGGTTCCCGGCACCGCGAACCTTTTCAATGACGTTTTTCATGTCCCAGGGTGCGAGGAACTGCCCCTTTTTGACGTTCACAACTGCACCGGTTTCAGCAGCGGCAATCAAAATATCGGTCTGGCGGCAGAGGAAGGCAGGGATCTGCAAAACGTCAACGACTTCAGCCACCGGTGCACATTGCTCAGCCGTATGCACATCAGTGAGTACCGGGATGCCAAGCGATTCCTTCACTTCGGCAAAAATGGGCAAAGCCAGTTCCAGCCCCAAGCCGCGAGGACTATTGGCAGAGGTACGGTTGGCCTTGTCAAAGGACGACTTGTAGACGAGTCCCATTCCAAGCTTTGTCGTGATTTCTTTCAGCGCAGTCGCCATTTCGAGCGCATGATCGCGGCTCTCCATGGCGCACGGGCCAGCGATGATCGACAAGGGTTTGTTGTTGCCGAATACAACCTGCTTGCCTGCACCTGCTGCAATCTCGACCACGTCCATATGGATATCTCACCTGTAAAATTTGAACCGCAGCCTACTGCCACGGCCGGAGGCGCATATTGCACATTTCCCGGCTCAGGGGCCAGTTGGTGCGCAAAAACCGCGTTGCGCTTTAGCCCCTAGACCAGTCGGCTTTGAGCCAGGGCTGCACCGACAAAACTCGCAAAGAGCGGGTGCGGATCAAATGGCTTGGATTTGAGTTCGGGGTGGTACTGGACGCCGATGAACCAGGGGTGCGACGGAATCTCAATGGTTTCAGGTAGCAGACCATCGGGGGATGCGCCTGAAAACGTCATTCCTGCTGCTTCCAGTGGCTCACGATAGGTCATGTTGACCTCGTAGCGGTGTCTGTGACGCTCAGCAATATCTGTTGCGCCATAAATCTCCGCGATACGTGTGCCATCTTTCAGCTTGGCGTCATAGGCGCCCAGACGCATGGTTCCGCCGAGATTTCCGTTGTCTGCCCGCTGTTGAAGTTCACCGTCCTTCAGCCACTCGGTCATCAGACCAACGACAGGTTCGTTGCAGGGACCAAACTCCGAAGAAGAGGCGGCAGGCAAGTTGGCCATATTGCGCGCCGCTTCCACCACCGCCATTTGCATTCCAAAGCAGATGCCGAAATAGGGTACTTCGCGCTCGCGGGCGAATTTGGCTGCCGCAATTTTGCCTTCCGCTCCACGCTCACCAAACGCACCGGGCACGAGGATGGCGTTCACGCCGTCGAGATACGGAGCAGGATCTTCCTTTTCGAAGATTTCAGAGTCGATCCACTCGACTTCTACATGCACCTTGTTGGCGATGCCCCCATGGGTCAGCGCCTCGGTCAGAGATTTGTATGCGTCCTTAAGTCCCGTGTACTTGCCCACAACAGCAATTTTGACTTCGCCGTCTGGATGCCGCACGCGGTTGGTGATCTCGTTCCAAGTCTCGAGACCAGGCTCGGGGGCGTCGGTTATGCCGAAATGTGCCAGCACTTCCGTATCAAGACCTTCCGCGTGGTATGCGGCGGGCACATCGTAGATCGTATCCACGTCGCGCGCCTCAATGACACTTGAGGGGCGTACATTGCAGAACAGACCCAGCTTACGACGCTGGTCAATCGGGATCGGTCGGTCGGCGCGGCACAGCAGAATATCAGGCTGAATGCCGATAGCGCGCAATTCGCGGACGGAGTGCTGTGTCGGCTTCGTCTTCATTTCCCCTGCGGATGCGATCCAAGGCATCAGGGTCAGGTGGATGAAAACCGCGTCGTTGACGGGCAAATCATTGCCCAACTGCCTAATGGCCTCAAAGAACGGCAAGCCTTCGATATCGCCCACGGTGCCGCCGATCTCACACAGCACGAAGTCAACATCATCATTGCCATGCAGCACGAACGCCTTGATGGCGTCTGTTACGTGCGGAATCACCTGCACGGTGCCGCCCAGATAGTCGCCACGGCGTTCTTTCTGGAGGATTGTCTGATAGATCTTCCCTGCAGTCACATTGTCAAAGCGTGAGGCATGGACGCCTGTGAACCGCTCATAGTGACCCAGGTCCAAGTCCGTCTCCGCACCGTCATCGGTAACGAACACTTCGCCGTGTTGAATGGGGCTCATGGTGCCGGGGTCAACATTCAGATACGGGTCAAGCTTGCGAAGGCGCACGGAGTAACCGCGCGCCTGGAGCAATGCGCCCAACGCCGCTGATGCAAGACCCTTTCCGAGGGAGGACACCACGCCACCGGTAATGAAAATGTACCGCGCCATGGGCGTTGAACTTATCCCGAGTCGCTGAACGCACGAAGCACTCAATGGGTGATCAGACAGGTTTATTGGCCCCGCAGGCGCAAATGCCGCGGGCTTGTGCCAAAAATGATGGTTTATTCAGGTCGCGGAACAGCAGGCTCTTCGTCAACGGGCCCGGCGGTCGGCGGCGCCACACCCAGATCGGGCTCGGTTGCCCCTTCTGATTCCGCGTTCAACGGCGCAACCGGTGTAATGCGGTCGACAATTGACCCCGCATTGCGGTCACCCGTGTGAATGACGGTCAGCGCGATCGAAGACAGAAAAAAGATCACCGCGAGAATGGCCGTAGCCCGTGTGAGCAGGTTGGCCGCAGTTCGGCTGGAGAACATGCCTCCGCCGGCACCACCACCGCCGCCACCAATACCCAATGCGCCGCCTTCAGAACGCTGAAGCAACACCACGCCCACCAGAGCAACAGCAACCAGGGTGTGTATGACAAGCAGGATATTTTCCATAGCGGCAGGCAATTCTCATAAATGTCAGAGGTTTAGGGCACTCGAAGTAACCACGCGGCGGTTTTTACGCCAAGGCAGCGCGGAATGCCAGTGCTGCGTTTTTACCAGTTGCGAGACGCGCTACTAGCGATAGGCGTCAATAATCCCATCAAAATCCGCAGCCTTTAGACTGGCACCGCCAACAAGGGCGCCATCGACGTCAGCAACACCCATGAGTTCCGCCGCATTTGCGGGCTTTACAGAGCCCCCATATAGCAGACGAAAGCCATTTCCTACTTCATCTCCGAAGCGGGCTACCAGCGTTTCACGCATGGTCGCATGGACCTTTGCCACATCGTCGGCCGTTGGCGTACGGCCGGTGCCGATGGCCCATACCGGCTCGTAGGCAACAACCGTATTTGATGAATTTGCTGAATCCGGCAGGGAACCGGCCAACTGACCTGTCACGACGTCCAGTGTGGCACCTCGGTCCCTTTCGGGTTCTGTTTCGCCGACGCAAATGATCGCGGTCAGGCCAGCCCCATAGGCCGCCAGCGCTTTCGCGTTAACGTCTTCATCGGTTTCACGATGGTCCTGACGCCGCTCTGAATGGCCAACAATCACCGCTGTGGCACCGGCATCCGCCAGCATTGAGGCTGCTACATCGCCAGTGTGTGCGCCTGGAGCGAGTGCCGAACAGTCCTGCCCGGCTATCTCAACCGGCGAGCCTGAGGATGTGGATGCGAAATCCGCCACCAGCGTGAAGGGTGGAGCAATCATCACTTCGCACCGTTCGGCCGGCCGCGCTGCAAGGGCGGCGATTAGGGCTTCTAATTCCGCCTTTGACCCTCGCAGGCCATTCATCTTCCAGTTTCCGGCAACGATAGGACGACGATTGGTCATTTGGCTGTTTTCCAGTTCTGCGGGCAAATCTTGGTGGAGCGGATAGCAAACCCGTTTCGAGAGCACCAGCACAAAAACCAAACTGGGAGTCTGGCAGGCCACCCCTTCTGGCCGCCATGGCCAACAGAGGGTCCCTACAGGGTTAAATTCTGTGTGATTTCCTTGCCGCTG
>JBCBUN010000133.1:0-5569 GCA_039818145.1 Pseudomonadota bacterium | reverse complement strand
TGACGGATCATCGTGACGCGACCCTAGATCTTGTAGCCGGAATGAATGGCCGCAATGCCACCAGTCAGGTTGCGATGGGTGACACGCGAAAATCCGGCCTTGCGGATGCGATTGTTCAGAACATGGGTGACGCGGTGGCTGCAGCGTCCATTGCACAGGTGCACAGGGCCACTGTTCCTGCAGAGGACGGCAAGACCCATCCGGTGGCTGTGAAGGTTCTGCGCCCGGATGTGGAAAAGCGGTTTGCCGCTGACCTGGAGGCCTTCTTCTGGGCCGCACGTCTTATTGACCGGATGGTGCCGTCGGCACGGCGCCTGAAACCGGTTGATGTGGTACAGACACTCGCTGACTCTGTCGCGCTTGAAATGGATTTGCGGCTTGAAGCGGCTGCCATGTCAGAGATGGAAGAGCGCACGCACGGCGACGCCGGCTTCCGCACACCCTCCATTGACTGGGAACGTACCTCCAAAAGGGTGATGACCCTTGAGTGGATCGACGGCATTCCCATCGCGGACATCAAGGCCCTGGAGGCCGCCGGCCTCGACCTCAAGGAAGTGGCTGCCAACGTCATCAACAGCTTTTTGACCCATGCGGTGCGCGAGGGGTATTTCCACGCCGACATGCATCCGGGCAATCTGTTCGTGGAGGCAGACGGCACACCTACCGGCACGCTGGTAGCGGTGGATTACGGCATCATGGGACGCCTCAGTGCCAAGGAAAGCCGTTTCCTTGCGGAGATCCTCTTTGGCTTTGTGATGCGGGACTATCGCCGCGTCGCTGAAGTTCATTTTGAGGCGGGCTACGTGCCCGAGAGCAAATCCGTGGATGCGTTCGCGCAGGCCCTGCGTGCGATCGGCGAACCCCTGTTTGACCGCGAAGCCCACGAAATCTCCATGGCGCGGCTGCTGGGTCAGCTCTTTGAGGTCACAGACCAGTTCGACATGGAGACGCGGCCTGAGCTCATCATGCTGCAAAAGACCATGGTGGTGGTTGAAGGCGTGGCCCGCGACCTGGACCCGCAGTTCAATATGTGGGTGACCTCCGAGCCGGTGCTGCGGCAATGGCTGGAAAGCAAAGTGGGCCCTGAAGGTCGCCTGCAGGATGCGGTCAAAGGTGCCGAGCGCATGGGCCGCCTGATGAGCGACCTGCCGGACCTGCTGGAAACAGCCGAACGTGCCGCCCGCAGCATTGCGGGACCGGATGGCACAGGAGCTGTTGAGGGACTGAAACTGCACCCGGATACGGCGCGGGCCATTGCGGACGCACAGGCCAAGCAGGAACGCCCCAATCGCATTGCGCTGTGGGTCGGGGCGGCTGCGCTGGTGGTGATTGCGGTCACAACACTGCTTTAGCGCCAAAGCGCGCCCCACAATGATTTTGCCGGCTATCTACACATTGCAGCCGTAAATACCTATATTCACCGCAACACACGCGGGAATTATTGGGTTTCTGCGGCTTTTGTGGTGTGGAAGGCGGGATCACGTGCTCGACGGCAAACGCATACTTCTGATCATCGGTGGCGGCATAGCCGCCTACAAGTCGCTTGAGCTGGCGCGGTTAATCCGTCGCCGGGGCGGCGACGTGCGGGCGATTCTGACCAAGGCGGGCCAGGAATTTGTGACGCCGCTATCCGTTGGCGGCCTCACCCATGACAAGGTCTATACGGATCTGTTCGACCTGACGGCCGAAGCCGACATGGGCCATATCCAGCTCTCGCGCGATGCTGACCTGCTAGTGGTGTGCCCGGCCACGGCTGACCTCATGGCCAAGATGGCCCATGGCCGTGCCGACGACATGGCCTCCACCGCGCTTCTGGCGACGGACAAGCCGGTGATGATTGTGCCGGCCATGAATGTGCGCATGTGGGAACACGCTGCCACCCAGCGAAATCTCGCGCAGCTTGTTGCTGATGGCGTCAGTGTTGTGGGGCCCACTGAAGGCTCCATGGCCTGCGGTGAGTTCGGACCCGGGCGTCTGGTTGAGCCGGACGAGATTGTTGAGGCGATTGAGGCCAAGCTGGGCGGCAAGCAGCTGCTCGCAGGGCGCAAGGCCATCGTGACCGCCGGGCCGACCCACGAGCCGATTGATCCTGTGCGCTACATCGCCAACCGGTCATCGGGCAAACAGGGCTACGCCATTGCCGAAGCACTGGCATTGCTGGGCGCAGAGACCCATCTCGTGTCCGGACCAACGGCACTTGGTGATCCACGTGGCGTGCATATCACCCGGGTTGAAACAGCACGCGAAATGCTGGCGGCGACCGAAGCCGCCCTGCCCGCTGACATTGCCATTTGTGCCGCCGCCGTTGCTGACTGGCGGGCGGACACCTCCACCAATTCAAAACTCAAGAAGGATGGCTCCGGTGCTGTGCCTCCGCTGTCGCTGGTGGAAAACCCGGACATTCTGGCAACCCTGTCTGCTGCCGGTCCCAAGCGTCCGCAGCTGGTGGTGGGATTTGCCGCTGAAACCGATGACGTGATTGACCACGCCACCGCCAAGCGCGTGCGCAAGGGCTGCGACTGGATTGTGGCCAACGACGTGTCACCAGGCACCGGCATCATGGGCGGTGACAACAATACGGTTCACATCATTACCGACGGTGCCGCAGAGCACTGGGACCCGATGCCGAAGGCACAGGTCGCAACGAAACTTGCCGAGCGCGTGGCGCAGGCGCTGACTTCCTGAGGGGAACGCTTCTTATGAGTTCGATTGACGTCAAAGTCATGCAACTGCCGCACGGGCAAGGACTTGATCTGCCGGCCTATGAAACAGATCAGGCCGCCGGCATGGATCTGCGGGCCGCTCTGGCTGAGGGCGAAGAGGTGACGCTTGCACCGGGCGCCCGCGCCATGGTGCCGACAGGCCTTGCCATTGCTCTGCCCGCAGGCTTTGAGGCGCAGGTGCGCCCGCGCTCCGGCCTCGCCGCCAAGCAGGGCGTCACGGTCTTGAATAGTCCGGGTACGGTGGATGCAGATTATCGTGGTGAAGTGAAAGTCATCCTGATCAATCATGGTGACGAATCTGTTGTCATCGACCGCGGCATGCGCATTGCGCAGATGCTTTTTGCGCCGGTGACGCGCGGTGTCTTTGCCGCCGTTGAGACACTGGACGAAACGGCGCGCGGTGCCGGCGGATTTGGATCTACGGGAACGGATACAACTAGAAAGGCCGGGTAACGGCATGTTGCGGCTATCGAAAAAGACATTGCTGGCGCTGGAGGCCGTTGTGGACGTTGCATACAACGCGCGGCCTGATCCGGTGCAGTCAAAAGAGATTACCAAGCGACAGGGCATCCCCCAGCGCTATCTCGAACAGGTGATGCAGCAGCTTGTGCGCGAAGGCGTGCTCAAGGGTGTGCGTGGTCCACGTGGCGGCTACCGGCTGGCGCGGGAGCGACGCCGCATCACTGTTGGCGAGATTGTACGCGTGGTTGGCGCCATGGAAGCAGCCGACGATGCCCGCGATGAGGCAAAGGCAGCCGCGCGCGAGACGCGCGGATCCCTGAACGGTACAGGCGAGAACATGACGGCGCCTGCCGAAGGGAACACCAATGGCGGCTCACCTCTGGGCGAGCAGGTGGTTCGTCCCATGTGGGATTCGTTTCAGGCTGACATGATGGAAAAGCTCAACGCCATCACCATTGATGACCTGTGCCGAGAGGCAGAAACCAAAGACATCAAGCCCGCGTCACAAGCAGGCATGGATTTCACAATCTAGATCACTCGCACGCTCCCCGAATACGAAGCGCGCAAAACAGGAGGCAACCCCATGACCGACAAGCCAGGCCGCGGCCGCATCTACGACTGCATCACGCAGACCATTGGTGATACGCCGCTGGTGCGCCTCAAGCGCATGAACAAGAACGGCAAAGCTGACGTTCTGCTGAAGCTTGAATTCTTCAACCCGCTGTCCAGCGTCAAGGACCGCATCGGCGTTGCGATGATTGAAGCGCTGGAAGCGCAGGGCAAGATCAATGAGAACACGGTTCTGATTGAGCCTACATCCGGCAACACCGGCATTGCACTTGCCTTTGTGGCCGCTGCCAAGGGGTACAAACTCATTCTGGTTATGCCGGAAAGCATGTCCATGGAGCGCCGCAAGATGCTGGCGCTGCTGGGTGCCGAGCTCGAGCTGACGGAAGCTGCCAAGGGCATGAAGGGGGCGGTTGCCCGCGCTGAGGAGATGCTTCAGTCCACGCCGAACGCCGTGATGCCACAGCAGTTCGATAATCCGGCCAACCCGGAAATTCATCGCCGGACCACGGCGGAGGAAATCTGGAATGACACCGAGGGCAAGGTCGATGTGGTGATTTCCGGCATCGGCACGGCCGGCACGTTTACAGGCGTGGGCTCTGTGCTGAAGGCGAAGAAGCCTGAGATGAAGATGATCGCCATTGAGCCGGAAGATTCTCCCATCCTGTCCGGTGGCCAGCCGGGTCCGCATAAGATTCAGGGTATTGGCGCAGGCTTCGTGCCGGGCAACCTGGACAAGGATCTCATCGACGAAGTGATCACCATCGGCAACGAGACAGCCTTTGAAACATCGCGTCAGGCAGCCCGCGAAGAGGGCATTGCTGGCGGTATCTCATCGGGTGCGGCGATTGCAGCCGCGCTGGAAGTGTCCGAGCGTGACGACATGGCGGGCAAGACGATCGTTGCGATCATTCCAAGCTTTGCCGAGCGCTACCTCTCCACCGCTTTGTTTGACGGCATCTAGGACAAATCCTGTGGCTCTGACCGGCGATCAACTTGAGCGCTATGCGCGGCATATTCTGCTCAAGGAGATTGGCGGGCCGGGCCAGCAGGCGCTTCTCAAGGCACGTGTACTGATCATTGGTGCCGGCGGACTTGGTTCGCCGGCAGCGCTGTACCTTGCGGCGGCCGGTGTCGGCACCATCGGCCTGGTGGATGACGACACGGTGTCGCTGTCCAATCTGCAGCGGCAGATAGCGCATACGACGGCGTCTGTCGGGGAAGCGAAAACATCCAGTGCCGCCCGCACAATCAATGCGCTGAACCCGGATACAACGATTGTTCCGCATACAGAGCGGCTGACCACCGACAACGCGGCAGCACTGGTTGAGAGCTATGACCTGGTTCTTGATGGCTGCGATAACTTCGAGACGCGGTTCCTGGTGGATGGGGCATGTGAGGCAGCTCATGTGCCGCTTGTATCCGGTGCAGTCGGTCAATTTGACGGGCAGCTGGCTGTATTCAGGGCGTGGGAAACGCAGGCAGATGGATCACCCTCCCCCAGCTATCGGGACCTGGTTCCCGATCTGCCGCCACCTGGCAGCGTGCCGACCTGCGAAGAGGCAGGTGTGGTGGGGGCGCTTACGGGGGTCATCGGTTCCATGATGGCCATGGAGGCCATCAAGGAGATAACCGGGGCCGGGACAAGTCTCGCAGGAAGCCTGCTTTTGTATGATGCGCTGGACACACGTGTGCGCCGGGTGAAGCTGCGGCGCGACCCCAACCGGTAATGCACGCCAGGGGCGATATGCTGCGCAAATACCGCCCCCTTTGGTTGTATTTTCAAGACTATTTTCACTTTTGAGACTGATACTCGC
>JBCBUN010000132.1:0-5575 GCA_039818145.1 Pseudomonadota bacterium | reverse complement strand
CGAACTGGTGAGACACAAATGCTCGCACAAGTTGTGACAACTGCCTACTTTGCGACTTTTACGCAGTGAGTCTCGGCCCTGAGGCTGTTGGCCTTCTGGCGTCAATTACGTTCGGCATTGAGGTTTTCCCCGCTATCATATAGGAACATAATACGAACTTACTGTTCGATTTGCGATATTTTTACGTATTGCGTAAACACCGGGGATAGATTTTTTGGCAATCGACCGGAAAAAGTTAGGCGACTGAAAAAAATCGGGTTGCAATCGGTATTTGAAGCTCCGAGGCAGGTTCGGAGGCAGAGCAATGATCAGGGGGCAGGCAATGCAGACACGTATTCGGCACTACCGGAAGCTGCGCGGGCTGACCCTGCAGCAGCTGGCCGACAAGGTGGAAACCACGCCTCAGACCATTTCCCGGCTGGAAACCGGCAATATGACGGTCTCCATTGACTGGCTGGAGCGGTTTGCCGGTGTGTTTGATGTGCAGGTGCGTGATCTGATTTCGGGCACCCAGGGCCGCGAAATTGACCTTATGGGTACATTGGCCGGCGACGGCGCGGCACTGACCGCAACAGAAGCGGACCTGCCCGGCTTTACCGTGGATATACCTGCCGACCGCCCCGTCGCCGTATGGCTGTCAGGCAGGGTCGGCCCCTATGAGGCGGGAGATCTGTTGATCGGCAACCGGCTTGAGGGAGCAGACCTTGCAGCTGCCCACGCTCAGGACTGCCTTGTCCCCGGGGACAACAACACGCTGTATCTGCGCCGTGTGGCGCGGGAGGACACGGGCTTGTTCACCCTGATGCCGCTTGATGCAGGGGGCGACGTGCGCTTTGGCGCAGAGCTCGACTGGGCAGCGCGCATTGTCATGCGCATCCAATATTTCAGGAAGCCGCGCTAGTTGGCTTCCGTGGTCTCGTCGCGGGACTGACCATCAGGTGCTTGAGCGATGCAGACGCCCGACCAGCGGCCACCATTTGTAATCTGATCCGGGGACAGACCCCAGCTGCCGCGAAACACGCCATCGCCTTCCAGGGTCAGACGCGCACCGCCGGAACTGATTTCTGACACCCACACACCGCGCAGCTGCGTGTTCCGTGTACGGCCAAACAAAAAACCAGGCTGAACATCTGGAACCCGGCCATATGATCCGGTCACCGTTTCATCGTCATGCTGCACAGTGACGAGACGGCCAAACTCGGTCTGCCAGACACCGGTCCACCCTTCACAACGATGCGGCTCCGGCTCAGTGACACGCAGTGGTGTCGCTGCCAGAAGCGCACCCCCTTCCGCGGCCCCTGCATAGACTGCAGCGGTGTAAAGCCCCTCAGCCGGGGCGCGGAACAACAGGCGGGACTTGGGGTCGTTTGAAACTTCTGCCTGTTCCACCGTCTCAGCAAGCAGATCGACTGAAACGGCCATTGCGCCATCTGCTTCATCCAGAGGCACAAGGGCCACATGGCCACCATTGGCCAGGCACCGGTTGTTGCGAATTTCCAGATCAAGCTCGATGGCACTGCCCTGCTGGTAGGCTGTACGTGTCAATGAAATGCCCGGCACCGGCTCAGTAGTCACACCGGCATCACTCAGCACTGAGGGGCTGATCGCCACTTCTTCTTCAAGGGTCTTGATGAGCTCGAGCCTTGGCTCCAGCACAGGTTTGCCAACCAATAAAGCCGCCCGCTGCGCGCCTTCATCAATCGCCTCCTGCGCGCTGCACCCACTTCGGACAGAGCAGGTGGCCGACGCATTGATTGCCCGGCGCAACTGAAAGAGGGTGCGCGTGAGCTGGGGGTCAACGCCGGGACAGGATGCAGCGGAGGTTGTCCTCGCCGGGGTAATCACATGTGCAGATTTTGTGCGCTCAAGACGCATCAGTGCCTTTATCGCTGTTTCCAGACGGCCCGCCGCACGTTCCCATGCTGCAGGCTGGGAAACACGTTTTTCCAGCCGCAGACTGCCCAGCGCATCACGCATGCCGGCAAGTGCCAGGCGCAGAGAGACGCGCCGCCAGCGCGGTGGACGCCCTTCCCCTGAAACCGGCTTGACCAGATTCTTTTCGATGTCGGCCAGGCTTGTCGCCAGGTCCCGGGTCTCTCTTGGATCAAGACCCGTTGTATCGAAGACCACTGCGAGGCGCGACAAGGCTTGAAGGCCTGATATGGCAACTGACCCGGTAGGCATGTCAGGCAATTGGGTCAAGTCAGTCGTCACTGCTTCAGCAACGGTTTGCGATGTTTCACCAACAGCTGCACTCAAGATGCCTTCTGCGAATGCAGCGCTTTCCAGGAGGGTGTGACGTGCACTGCAGTCAGCCCCGGGGCACGGCATGGCCGAGCAAGTGAGCGCTTCGGTTTCCAGCGTCTGCGTCGTCGCGCGGATGGGGGACAGGAGGCGGTCAAGGTCCACCGTCTGATCGCCGCCAATGACAGCACAGGCCGGAGTCGATGATGCAACTGTGTGGTGCGATGCATCGCAGATGTTTTCCGTCCGACAAGCAGCGGCAGCACGGGCGGCGGCTTGCGCCAACAGGTCAACGCCTAGTGCAATCTGGTTTGAACGATTGGCCGCCTGCGATTGCGCAAGCGCTGTTTGCTGCTGGGTCCAGATTGTTGATCCGCTGTCGAGACGTGCGGGCCCCGGCCACCCCAAAGTGGATGGATTCTTCTGGGTGCGGCTGGCACGGAAGGCCGCCTGCGCGTCGCCTTTGAGGTCTGCTGCTTTGGCTTCCAAGTCAGTGGCAAGCGACCTGCTGATCTCACATACAGGGCATGGCAAGGTCGAGGGTGCCGCTGCATTCTCCTGAGCTGCACCGGACGCAGGCAGCCAAAGGAGTGCTCCCGCCAAACCAACAGCCGCCGCAAAGAAGTTTTGGGGCGATGGCACACGGAATGACCACAAAAAGCGTTTTTCGGTCCGAATCAGGGTTGGGATGCGCTGCATTCTTCTTATATTGCAGAGCAACATAGCCTTTGTGTATGGTGCGCCGACCGATTGCAGCTGACACATTGTCAGCACCAGAAAGGTATTCTCATGGCTACAGCCCGAAAAAGCGCTCCCAAGTCCAAAGCGCGGACCAAGACAGCAGCCCGTAAAACCACAGCCAAGAAGCCAACTGCGCGGAAAACCGCCGCAAAAACAGCTTCCAAGACAGCATCAAAGAAGACAGCAGCGCCCAAGGCCGAGGCCAAACCGTCAAAGCCCCGCGCGATTGCACAGCCGGTCATTCGCCGAATCTGGCCGCTGGAGGCAGATGCCCTGCGCCGCCATTTGTGCCGCCTCGACCGCGACGATCGCACGTTGCGGTTTGGCCGTCCGGTCACAAACCGCTTCATCCAGACCTATGTGGATCGCATCGACTGGTTCCGTGACATCGTGATCGGTGCAGTTGTGGACGGCGAAGTGACAGCGTCGGGCATTCTGACGCCGATCGGTTGGCGTCTGCCGCTCGAAGGATCAGCTGCTGTTGCCGTTGAGAGCAATATGCAGGGCTATGGCCTTGGCTCAGAACTCACAAAGCGGATGCTCACCATTGGCCGCAACCGCTTCATGAGCCGGATCTACATGCTTTGCCTCGTCAAGAACGAGCGCATGTACCGGATTGCTGAAAAGTTTGGTGGTGAAGTTGACCGGTTCCGTGACGAGACTGTGGAAGCACAGTTCGACTTGTCACGCCCCACCGTCTCAACCGTAACGACCGAGGCCGTGTCCGAAGGCCTTGCCCTGGGGCGTACGGTTGTCGGTAAAGTGCCTGTAATCGGTGCACTGGCCAACGGTACGCACGCGGCGTAACTCACGACGACAATTTGCAGATTTTGATTGCGGGCGGACCCTCAGGGTTTGCCCGCAAATCGTTCCGGGCGCAGTACCTGTGCTTCGCTGACAGATACGATGCCGGGGTAGCGCTCAAAGAGCTTGCTGATTTTCGCAAGCACCTCGTCGGCGCCTCTATCATCAGTGATGGCGATGACCACGATATGGTCCTCCGCCCCGGTGAGCTGATCTTCCTGCCAGACACCGGATGTCCCAGCCCCGCCTACTGTCTTGAGCGCTGTCCAGCCGGTGACGCCGACTGTCTCAAAGACACGCGCGAATACCCGCAGATGGGCCTTGGCAATTGCCAGTTCGATGCGTTTGCACGTGGTTGTTTCTATAGCCATTGGGTTGTGCCTTGCATGGGTTATCCGGCCAGCATCTGTGCTGCAGAAATATAGAGCGGGATGCCGACGACGAGATTGAAGGGGAAGGTAATCGCCATCGACAATGTCAGATAGATAGCGGCATTGGCCTCGGGCAGCGCCATACGCATGGCGGCTGGAACCGCGATATAGGAGGCGCTGGCGCACAGCACGGTCAGCAAGGCAACGCTGCCGACATCAAGGCCTAACGATGTGCCGGTCACAACGCCGAGTACGGCAGCAATCAGCGGCATGTAGATGCCAAAGGCCGCCAGGGGAAATGTCAGACCGGTTGATTCCCGCAGCCGACGTGCGGCAAGCAACCCCATATCCAGCAGGAACAGGCACAATATGCCTTTGAAAGGTGCATCAACGAACGGGCCGATCGACTCCATGCCTTTGGTGCCTGTGGCAATGCCGATGATGAACGCCCCGATGAGCAATACCACGCTGCCGTTGAGAAAGACCTCGCGTGCAAGACTGTTCCAGGGTGTGGCGGTTTCAGGACTGGAGGTTTTGACGGCCCCGCGCGCGAGCAGAAGGCCTGCAATAATGGCTGGTGTTTCCATGAGCGCCATGACGGCAACCATGTAGCCGTCAAAGACCAGGCCCATGGATGTCACAACTTCGGTTGCGGCCACAAAGGTGACAACACTGATGGAGCCATAATGCGCTGCCACGGCGGCCCGGGTCGCGTCGTCAAGCCGCGTTGTCATGCGCAGAAGCGTGTGGGCAATGACCGGAATGACAAAGCCCAGAACGATGCCCGCAAGCGCGGTTGCCAGCAGCTCCGTGCTCAAGCCGGCTTCGGCGACGGATACGCCGCCCTTGAAGCCAATGGCGAGCATGAGATAAAGCGCAAGCCCCTTGCCCACCGCCTCGGGGACTGAAAGTTCCGACCGGGCAAGGGCTGCGAGGAACCCAAGGGCAAAGAACAGCACCATGGGCGAGGCCAGATTGGCGAGCGCGACGTTGAGTGTGTCAGCCATAGATGTTTGAAATCCAATCCTGATACGCGGGATTCAGCATAGGGTGGCTCTTGTTTTGACACAGCACAATTGCTGTTCATACCTAGAGCAGTGCATAACACGCAGGCGCAGCAACATATCTGCGTGAATTATCGCCGCAACGAACAGGCTGGCAATGGATCAGAACGACGGCTTCCTGAAAGATATCTGGTATTTCGCGGTTCATGGCCGGGAAATAAAGCCGGGTGCGCTGGTGCACAAGGTGATTGCAGGCCAGCCGGTGCTAGTCGGCCGCACCAAGGCAGGCGACGCCTTTGCCATTCGCGACATATGCCCCCATCGTGGTGTGCCACTGTCCGCCGGCAAATTTGTTGAAACGGACAATCAGCCTACGGTGCAATGCCCCTACCATGGCTGGCGGTTCGGCAC
>JBCBUN010000131.1:0-5640 GCA_039818145.1 Pseudomonadota bacterium | reverse complement strand
CACGGTGCTTTTGACGAAGGTCGCGGCGTAATACATGTCGCCGTCGAACAGGATGTCCGGATCGCCGAGGCCGTCAGTCACCTGAAACTGGCGTGGCGTGATGCCGCCGTCGAGACGGTATCCCTTTTCAGCCATGTGGCGACGGTGAAACTCCATCGCGGCAGGCGTGAATTCCTTGGCCAGAACAGTGATGCGGTCGGGCAGGTTTTCGTCGGACATCTGGTCAAAAGCCTTCTTGAAATTCCGGGTCAGAATCCGGGTTTGGATGCGGGCGGAGTATGGCGAAAACCGCCTGCAATGTCGATGGGCGTGGCGCGTCAGGACGCTTTGAGACCGTTGATGATTGTCGTCGCCATGTCACTAATGACGGTCTTGTCGTCTCCCCAATCATACTCAGGGATGGTGATAAGATTGAGCGCTGTGCCATTGACGGCGGCTATGCAGATGCTGGTGGCGCGGTCGGGGTCGGCGATTCTCAGCAGACCCAGGCTGACCGCCTTCCCGGTGACCTCGCGTAGCAGGCCGAGACTGCTGCGGGCTCCGGCATCGTCGGCCATGTAGGTGCCGTCGGGTTCCAGGGGCTCATCCTGAATAAGAAAGATGGCTCGGAAGTCATCCGGACGCTGCACCCAGAAACGGATGGTTTCCGTCAGCAGGCGATGCAGATGGGTGAGCGGGTCTGCCGGGGTGGCGATGGAGTTGGACAATACGACACCCAGTTCGCCGAAGATGTCCTGCCACAGAACGCGCAGCAGCGCCCGTTTGTTGGGAAAATAGGCGTAAAGCGCTGCAGGGGCACAACCCACCGCTGCCGCCAGCTTGCGCATGGACATGCCTTCGTAGCCATCGCGGGCGAACAGGTCCCTGGCGGCGCGCATGATGCGGGCACGCATCTCGGCGGTGTCAGACTGGGTGCGGCGGGGGCGCCCGCGGGCGGCAGTTTTCGGGCGGATATCGGTCATGGACTGCTGATAGCACAAAAACCCCTTGATTAAAATAAACGCGTTTACTAAATTACACGTCATTGGCGGAACCGTGGGCCAATTCATGCTGCCCGCGCCTTTGGGAGGATGTGTTGATGAGCGAGCAAGCAGGATCCATTGATCAGCGTGTTGACGTGGCTGTGGTGGGCGCCGGCATGGCCGGCCTCAAAACAGCACTTGAGCTTGAGGCGCGCGGGCTGTCCGTGTGTCTGCTTGAAGCGCGTGATCGCGTCGGCGGACGGTTGAAGCCGGGCCACATTGCCGGCCACAAGATCGACAAAGGCGGTCAATGGGTGGGGCCGCAGCAAAAGCTGCTGCTGGCGGAAGCCGAAGCCCAGGGCGTTGAGAAGTTCGACCAATACCGTCAGGGCAAGTCGGTGCTGGACTTCAAGGGAAAGCTCTCCCACTCGCGCAGCGATGTGCCCAAGATGCCTTTCGTGTCCCTGCTTGATCTGCAACGAACCGTGTCGAAACTCGATGCGCTGGCATTCTCCCTTCCGGCGACTGCGCCATGGAGCGTCAAGAATGCAGAAGGTCTTGATGGTCAGACATTCGAGACGTGGATCCAGGCCAATGTCTGGACCGAACAGACCCGCGAGTTCCTGCGCATGGTGACACGGTCGCTCTTGTGCTGCGAACCCAAGCACGTCTCCTTCCTGTACTTTCTTGAGTATGTGCGCGGCGGCGAAGGACTAGACATCCTGCTGGGCGTCAAAGGCGGCGCGCAGGAAGCGAAGTTCCGTGGCGGGGCGCATCAGATTACCGAGAAGATGGCGGCGAATCTCAAATCACCGGTCATCTATGAGGCGCCCGCACGGGCGGTGACCCAGCATGACACCCATGTGGAGATTGTGACGGACCGCGGCACCGTGACAGCGGACAGGGCGGTCATCGCCATTCCGCCGACACTGGCAAGCCGGATCAATTTTGCCAATGCGCTTCCGGTCAAGAGGGACCATCTGATGCAGCGCATGCCCATGGGTACGGTCATCAAGGTTCATGTGGCCTATGACAGGCCGTTCTGGCGTGACAAGGGCATGTCCGGAATGGCTGTCAGCGACACCCTGCCGTGCAATGTATTTTTTGATCAGTCCCCGGAGGATGCCTCCTGCGGCATCCTGGTTGGCTTCATTGATGCCGATGCGGCGGTGGAGTACTCGCCCGCCGGTGACAACTCGCGCCGTCAGGCGGTGATCGATTCCGCCGTCCAGTTCTTCGGTACGGAAGCCAAGAACCCGATCGATTATGTTGACAATGACTGGATGTCAGAAGAGTGGAGCAAGGGCTGCTATGTGGCGCATATGGCGCCGGGCGTCATGACCACTTATGGCGAAGCGCTGCGTGAGCCCTGTGGGCGCATTCACTGGGCGGGCACGGAAACGGCCACCCAGTGGCAGGGCTACATGGACGGAGCGCTGCAGTCCGGTATCCGCGTCGCGGCAGAGATCGCTGAGCAACGCGGTCTGCGCATGGCGGCCGAGTGAGGAGCAAAACACCATGGCATCTAACTACTGGACCCGGCGACGCATGCTGGGCACGGCAGCAGGCGTTTCGGCGCTGATGGCTGCCGGTGTCGCTTCGTCGGCGACCGGCGCCCGAGCGCAAGCGGTCGATCATGACGTCATCGTTGTTGGCGGCGGTCTCGCCGGCCTCACAGCGGCCCGGCGGGCAAAAGAGCAGGGGCTATCTGTGCTGCTGCTGGAAGCGCGAGACAGAGTCGGCGGGCGCGTTCATTCAGAAGCCCTGCCATCGGGAACGCGGATCGATCTTGGCGCGCAGTTCATCAGCGACTATCAGCCGAATGTGACGGCGCTTGGCAAGGAGGCGGGCATCACCAGGCATCCGGTGGAGGTGCCAGGCGATTATCTCTTCGTGACCGGCAGTGGTGATGTGGTCACCTATGGCCCTGACGAGGAACCGCTGTCGTTTACCGGGCAGCTGCGGGCCCTGTGGAGTTACTTCCGTCTTGGCAGCGCCATGGATGGCGTCAGCGCGGCTGACATGGCCGACCTCGACGCTATCAACGCGGCTGACTTTATCCGCTCCAAAGTGTGGGGCGAGGATCTGGATCGCCTGTTCAGCGGCAATTTCGCTGATGGCTTGTGCATGCGGCTTGAACAGATATCCGCCTATGAAGCGATGGAGCAGAGCGGGACCATGGGTGGTCTTGACGGGGCCAAGAACGCCGAGCAATGGTTCATCGATGGTGGGGCCGGCGTACTGGCGGACTATCAGGCCTCACATCTTGAAGGTGTCATTCTCACAGGCGCGCCCGTGTCCGGCATTGTTCAGGATGCGGAAGGTGTCACCGTGACAAGCGCTGCGGGGACCTTCCGTGCGCGTCGCATCGTGATTGCCATACCGCCGCAGCTCTACCCCAACCTTGGCTTGATGCCTGCCCTACCGACGGACCGGCAGGCGGCGCTGGCGACGTTCCAGTTGGGCCGCGTGTACAAGACGCTGGCCGAGTTCGAGACGCCTTGGTGGCGCGAGGGTGGGCTCTCCGGGGCCATCGTCAATCCCGGCGGCATGTTCCACGGTATTTCCGACGCCACACCTGCGGGCGCATCGACCCATCTGCTGGTGGCGTTTACCTCAGGGCCGCGGGCAGATGAACTGGGTGCGCAGACGCCGGACGAAGATGCGCGCATTGCCGCTTTCACACGGTTCCTGTCCAAGACCTATGGCCGTGATGTGCCGGACGCAATTGGTGGGCGCTCCTATGACTGGAACGCAGACGGGTTCAGTCTTGGGGGCTATGCCAGCCGGCGCGGCATTGGCGGCTGGTCAGCGGCGTCTGACCTGTTTGCGCCGTTCGGGCATCTGCATTTTGCCGGAACGGAAACGGCGGATGAATGGCGGTCCTACATGGATGGCGCCATTCAGTCCGGCGAGCGGGCGGCGAGGGCTGTTGCCGCTGACCTGACCGTCTGATGCTGCCCGTCGTGTCTTGACTTCCATCATCGCGCGTCCAACCTGACAGCCAGCAGACAAGGGCGGTCAGGCTGCAAGCCAATCGCGGTGAGGGAGAACGGAATGGGTGGCAGCGCGGCAAACGACATTCCAGCTCAAGTGGATGTGGTTGTGGCTGGCGCGGGCTTCGCCGGTCTTACGGCGGCCCGTGCGCTTGAGGCGCGCGGCCTGTCCGTCTGTGTCGTTGAGGCACGGTCACGTGTCGGCGGGCGCACCATGTCTGGCACCGTCGGTGGCGTTCCTGTGGATCTGGGCGGGCAGTGGCTCGGGACACATCAGACTTTGATCATGGCGGAGGTCGCGGCTCAGGGACTTACGCTCGACAAGCAATATGAGAGTGGGCGGTTCGCGCTTCATTTGCTCGGCGTGAGGAAGTCGTTCGGCGAAGACGAGGAGGGAATGTCCTTTGCCGCTTCTCGCGATTTGGCGCGTGCCCGACATCGTCTCGATGCCATGGCAATGTCGCTGCCGGACGATGCCTGGTGTGGTGACATGGCCGCTGCGTGGGATGCGCAGACACTCGAAACCTGGATATCCCGCAACATGTGGACGGCTGCCGCAGCGCAGTATCTACGGCTGTTTGTCCGTTCGGCCTTTTCCTGTGAGACGCAGCAGATGTCGTTGCTGTGTTTTCTCGACCAGTTGCGCGCTGCCGGTGGATTT
The DNA here is from genome assembly GCA_039818145.1 of Pseudomonadota bacterium. Taxonomy (GTDB): domain Bacteria; phylum Pseudomonadota; class Alphaproteobacteria; order CGMCC-115125; family CGMCC-115125; genus Pyruvatibacter. Next base: position 1,021 of record JBCBUN010000131.1, on the reverse strand, counting down.
GAGATTGCGGACGGGCTTGAAGGCGGGGCGCAGGAATTTATCGTGCGCGGGGGCATGCAGCAGGTCGCGGAGGGCATTGCGCGTGATCTGCGTGGCCCGGTCTGTTTCGAGGCGCCGGTCCGATCGATCAGCCAGGGCGAAACCTGCGTTGAGGTGACAACCGACCGCGGCACCGTTCGAGCGGCGCAGGCCATCATCGCCCTGGCCCCGTCGCTGGCCGCACGGATTGACTTTGCCAATGCGCTGCCGGTCATGCGCACCCATTTGATGCAACGGATGCCGATGGGCACGGTTATCAAGCTGCATCTCGCCTATGAGACGCCGTTCTGGCGTGAGAAAGGGTTCTCAGGTGTCGGCATGAGCGACGAACTGGCCTGCGGGGTGATGGTTGACCGCAGTCCGGATGATCTGTCGAAAGGCGTTCTCGTCGGCTTTATCGATGCAGACAAAGCGGTTGAATACTCGGCGCGTGGCCGCGACGCGCGCCGGGCTGCGATCATCGAGACAGCGGTGACCTTCTTCGGGGAGGAGGCCCGCCAGCCGATCGACTATGCGGAACTGGACTGGGTTGGCGAGGAATGGAGTCTCGGCTGCTATGTATCCCATGCGGGCCCCGGCGTGCTCACCAGTTTTGGTGAAGCGCTGCGCGCACCGTGTGGGCGTGTCCATTGGGCCGGATCTGAAACCGCAACCCGTGGCATCGGCTATGTCGACGGGGCCATGCAATCCGGCCTGCGGGCCGCCGAAGAGGTAGCGGCCCGCTTTGTCGGGTGATTGTCTAGCGGCGCTATCTGGATAGTCGCTGCCGCGCAATCTTGGTGGCGGTCACCATATTGGCAAGAGACGCTTCCACCTCCGGCCAGCCGCGGGTCTTGAGGCCGCAATCCGGGTTGACCCACAGATGCGCCGGATTGATCACCTCCGCCGCCTTTGAGATGAGGCGATGGATCTCCGGGGCTTCAGGTACGCGTGGGGCATGAATGTCCCAGATGCCTGGGCCAATGCTGTTTGGGTAGTGGAA
>JBCBUN010000130.1:0-5646 GCA_039818145.1 Pseudomonadota bacterium | reverse complement strand
GCTATGGGTTGCAGCCTAAATTTGGGTGAACCCATAGCATCGTATTCCGATAAGCAACCCGCCACGCCACCTTCAGCGACCCTCGGAGCAGCTTGATGCGCGCACCACGCCTTTCTGAACTCACGCTTTCTCAAAAACTTCCCGCTGTTATGATCGGCCTTACCGTTGCGGCGGTAACGATCACCACATCGCTGGCTTTCTTTGGTGCCAAAGATGCGCTCGACGTGCAGGTCGCCAACAAGCTCCAGAATGTTGCAGCCGACCGCGCTCTTGAGGTGGAAGAATACGTTGATACCCTCGGGCAGGAGCTGGCGATCCTGGCTGCCAGCACAACCGTTATCGAGGCAATCGGTGCCTTCGACGATGCCTGGCTATCCCTGGGCAGCGGTGCGGCCGAGAGACTTCAGCGCGACTACATCAGCGAGAATCCCTATCCTCCCGCGCAGCGCCATGAATTGCTGACCATGGAAGACGGGTCCTTTTATTCCCACACCCACAGCTACTACCACCCATGGTTCCGGGACCTGCAGCAGCGGCGCGGCTATGACGATGTCTATCTGTTCACCACGTCAGGCGACCTTGCCTACTCGGTGTTCAAAGACTCAGATTTCGCGACCAACTTCACACAGGGCGAATGGGCGCAGTCTGGCCTCGGCCGCGTATTCCAGGCCGCCAAGGCTGCAGAGCCGGGCACAATCATCTTTGAAGATTTTTCCGCCTACGGCCCATCAGCGGGCACGCCGGCAAGCTTTATCGGCATGCCGGTGTTTGATCGTATCGGCAACCGGGCCGGTGTGATCGCCTACCAGATCCCTGCAAGCGTCATCAACGGACTGATGGCCAAGAGCAATGGCCTGGGTGAGACGGCTGAAAGTTTCCTTGTCGGGCCTGACACGCTCATGCGCTCGGCCTCACGCTTCAGCACAACGCCCACAACTCTGAGCCGCACCGTGACATCGGACGCCGCCAAGCTGGGCCTTGCGGGCAAAGCCGGCGTGATCTCCACGGTAAACTTGAACGGTGACGAGGCCTTTGCAGCCTATGATCACGTTTCCCTGTTCGGCAACAACTGGGCGGTGGTCGTGGAAATCACCAAGGCCGAAGCGGAAGCCGGAATCTCTGCGCTTCTCGTCCAATTTCTTGTCGTTGCCACCTTGGTCCTTGCCGGTGCCGCAGCGGTTGGCTTCTTTGTTGCTCGCGGTATTACCAAACCTCTGACCGTCATGACATCTGCCATGGAGGGTCTCTCCAACAAGGACTGGTCAATCGACATTCCAAGCCTCGACCGCAAGGACGAGATCGGCGCCATGGCGCAGGCCGTGCAGATCTTCAAGACGGCGGGCCAGGACGCGGATCGCCTTCAGGCGGAGGAAGCCGAACGTGAAACCCGCGCAGCGGAAGAAAAACAGCAAGCGATGTTCAAGATCGCGGATGATTTCGAGTTATCCGTGGGTGAAGTGGTTGAGGCGGTTGCCTCAACGGCACGCGACCTGAAGAGTACTGCTCAGGGTGTCTCATCCATTGCGGAAGAAACCACCGCGCAGTCTGCCAATGTGGCTGCTGCCGCTGAGGAGTCATCCGTCAATGTGCAAACCGTATCCTCTGCAACTGAGGAAATGTCGGCATCCATTTCCGAAATGCAGCAGCAGGTCCTTCGGTCACGCGATGTGTCTCAGGAGGCTGCCCAGAACGTAGAGCAGGCTGCAGGTCAGGTCACCGGCCTCTCAGATGCGGCGAACCAGATTGGCGACGTGCTGGCGCTTATTCAGGACATTGCAGAACAGACAAACCTGCTCGCCCTCAATGCCACCATCGAGGCTGCGCGTGCCGGTGATGCGGGCAAGGGGTTTGCGGTTGTCGCAAGCGAAGTAAAGTCGCTGGCCACACAGACCCAGAAAGCCACCGAGCAGATCCGACATCAGATTGAAGGCGTGCAATCTGAAAGCAAGACGGCTGTTGCAGCCATAGGCAGCATCCGGGATGTCATTGCCCAGGTGACTGAGATCAGTCAGGCCATTGCCCTCACGATCGAGGAGCAGGCAGCTGCTACCAATGAAATTGCAGGCAATGCTCAGCAGGCCGCCAACGGCACGCAGGAAGTGTCATCAAGTGTGCTTGGTGTCAGCGAGGCATCACAACAGGCCTCCGCTGCATCAACACAACTGCTGTCATCGTCAAACATTCTGGCTGAGCAGGGTGAAACGCTGCGCGAACGCATGAATGCTTTCGTCAAACAGATTCGCGCGGCCTAACAGTCCAACCTCTGCGGTGATATCGCCGCAGAGACAGGCGATGTGAATCAGGGGCGGTCCCAACAGGGTCCGCCGCTCTTTTTTGAGCAAATCACAGCCATCTACTTTTACGTGCAAGGCGCGGTGCGCAGACAAATACAACCTTTCACGCCTTTCGCGGGTTTACCAAGACTTAGGAGGGTTTTGCCTAAATTTTTGGCATCCGGGCACATGTGCAGCATGTCTGCAAATTGGGCACAACACAATTTTAGGTAGTAGTTTCAATGAACAAAGCTGTATTCAGCAAACTCAAGCTGTCCCAGAAATTGCCGGCGGTCATTGTGGGCTTGTCAGTCGTGACTGCAGTCGTGACCACCACCCTGGCCTTTTTTGGTGCCAGCGCGGCGCTTGAAAGTCAGATCCGCAACAAGCTCGAAACAGCGGTGGCCGACCGGGCGACCGAAGTAGAACAGTATCTGACTGCAATGGGTGAGGAGCTTTCAATTCTCGCAAATAGCACATCGGTCATTGAGGCCATCGGCGCTTTCGATGATGCGTGGATCTCACTCGGCGCGAAGGCTGAGGCCCGTCTCCAGACCGACTACATCACTGACAATCCTCATCCGCTCGGCGAAAAAGATGCGCTCATGTCCAAAGAGGACGGGTCTTTGTATGCGCACACGCACGGCTATTACCATCCGTGGTTCCGTGATCTTCAACAGCGCCGCGGCTACTACGACGTGTTTCTGTTCAATGCGAGCGGTGACCTTGTGTATTCGGTGTTCAAGGAACCCGATTTCGCGACCAATTTTCTGAATGGACAATGGGCAGATTCCGGCCTTGCACGGATTTACAAAACGGCCTCAAAGGCCGAGCCCAACTCCATCATTTTCAGCGACTTTTCTCCTTACGGCCCTTCGGGAGGTGCTGCTGCCAGCTTTATCGGCGCACCGGTTTTTGACCACCTTGGCCGCCGCGCCGGTGTCATTGCCTACCAGATCCCCGCCCCCGTCCTGAATGGCCTCATGGCGAAGACAAACGGCCTGGGTGAAACAGCTGAGAGCTATCTTGTAGGCACCGACAACTACATGCGCTCCGACAGCCGGTTCGTTGAAGATCCCACAACAATGAAAGTTGAGGTTCGCAATGACGCTGTGACCAAAGCCCTCAACGGCGAAACGGGGTTTATGGAAACAAGTAACTTCAATGGCGAAGTCGCTTACACCGCATTCAATGCAGCAGACATCTTCGACACTCGGTGGGCGGTGGTCGCGAAGGTGGATCAGTCTGAAGCAGATGCACCGATCATGAGCCTGATGTACAACTTTCTGATCGTCGGCACATTGGTCGTAATTGGTGCTGCGGTGACAGGCCTGCTCGTTGCCAGGAGCATCTCGCAGCCTTTGACACGCATGACCACGGCCATGCAGGCGCTTGCCGAGAAGGTATGGTCAACCGAAATACCTGGCCTGGACAGGCAGGATGAAATCGGCGCCATGGCGGGCGCGGTCCGTATTCTCAAGGAGACCGGTCAGGAAGCTGAACGGCTGCAGGCCGAGGAAGCAGAACGGGAGGACCGTGCTGCGCAGGACAAACGCGACGCAATGAACCAGTTGGCAGATGACTTTGAGACGTCTGTGGGTGAAGTCGTTGAATCTGTTGCCGCTACGGCTCAGGACCTGAAGGCAACCGCTGGCGGTGTCGCGACCATTGCCGAAGAAACAACGGCACAGGCGGCCAATGTGGCTTCAAGCGCTGAAGAATCGTCCGTGAACGTACAGACGGTTTCATCAGCCACTGAAGAAATGTCGGCGTCTATTGGTGAAATGCGCCAGCAGGTCATGCGCTCCCGCGATGTATCCGAGCAAGCTGCCAACAGCGTCGAAGAAGCAGCCGGTCAGGTGACCGGTCTCTCGGATGCCGCCAATCAGATTGGTGATGTTCTGGGTCTCATTCAGGACATTGCAGAACAGACAAACCTGCTTGCTCTCAATGCCACAATTGAAGCGGCCCGCGCTGGCGACGCCGGCAAGGGGTTTGCCGTAGTTGCGAGTGAAGTGAAATCGCTGGCAACCCAGACCCAGAAAGCCACCGAGCAGATCCGTCAACAGATTGAAGGCGTGCAGTCCGAAAGCCAGACGGCAGTCGCTGCCATCGGTGGTATTCGGGAGGTGATATCTCAGGTGACCGAAATCAGCCAGTCTTTGGCAATTGCCATTGAGGAGCAGACCGCGGCAACGGATGAGATCGCCCGCAATGCCCAGCAGGCTGCTGGAGGCACGCAGGAAGTGTCATCCAGTGTTCAGGGTGTCAGCGAAGCATCCAAGGAAGCATCCAACGCGTCTGCCCAGCTTCTGTCATCATCCAATGCCCTCACGGAACAGGGTGATGCCCTGCGCGAGCGCATGCAGGCATTCATCAGCCAGATAAGAGCTGCATAGCCCTTCATCCCCAGCGATCAACAAAAAAGGGCGGCACCTTTGGGGTGCCGCCCTTTTGCATTGTTGAAGTCCCAACGCTATTCAGCCGCAGCGGCCGTGGCCACCCTGGCGTGCGGCGGCAGAGCTTCCTCGGCGAGAAGCCTTGCAGCTTCTTCCAGCGGCAGAACGGTCTGCGCCTTGGAGCCAAGCCGGCGGATCGCAACCGTGCGTTCCTCTTCTTCGCGCTGACCAACCACAAGCAAGGCCGGCACCTTGGCCAGCGAGTGCTCACGCACCTTGTAGTTGATCTTCTCATTGCGGAAATCGGACTCCACATTGAGACCATGGCGCTTGAGCACGTCGATGACTTCCTGACCGTACCCGTCGGCGTCAGACGTGATGGTGGCCACCACGCATTGCAGCGGCGCAAGCCACAGCGGGAAACGACCTGCATGGTGCTCGATCAGAATGCCGAGGAACCGTTCAAGCGAGCCGAACAGCGCTCGGTGGATCATGACCGGCACATGCTTGTCGCCATCCTCACCGATGTAGAACGAACCAAGACGGCCCGGCAGGTTGAAGTCCAGCTGCACGGTGCCGCACTGCCAGTCGCGCCCGATGGCATCGCGCAAAACGAACTCGATCTTGGGGCCATAAAAGGCGCCCTCACCTTCGTTCAGTTCATACTCAAGACCGGTGGCCTCAATGGCCGTCCTGAGGGACGCTTCTGCCTTGTCCCACACTTCGTCTGAACCGACGCGCTTTTCAGGCCGGTCAGAGAATTTGAGCCGCACATCCTCAAAGCCGAAATCGCGATAGATCGACAGGATGAGATTTGTGACGGTCACGCATTCATCCGTGATCTGCTCATCCGTGCAGAAGATATGGGCATCATCTTGGACGAATTGTCGCAGCCGCATACACCCCGATAATGTGCCAGACAATTCGTTGCGATGGCAGATACCAAACTCCATCAATCGCATGGGATTTTCTCG
>JBCBUN010000129.1:0-5681 GCA_039818145.1 Pseudomonadota bacterium | reverse complement strand
GCGATGGACTGGTCATAGTCCGCCACAGCAGCCTCAAGTGCCCCCACCCGGCGCAGCACATTGGCGCGGTTGTTGTAGGCAGCCGACATGTCCGGAGCCAGAGAGATGGCCAGATCGAAGTCCTGCTTGGCTCGTTCCTGCTGCCCCAGATTGTCCAGCGCTGTGCCGCGGTTGTAGTGGGCCCGCGCGCGCATGTTGTCCGGCAGCTGTTCCAGCCACAGTGCGGTCGTGTAATCAGCGGCCGCTTCGTTAAACGCGCCGCGTTTTTGATGGATGATGCCGCGATGATAATGGGCGGCCGCCATGATGCGCGGCAGCTGGGCATTGGTGGCGATGATCTCATCAAACAGCCGACGCGCTTCGTCCAGCCGTCCATCAATCAGCGCCTGGGTGGCCTCATTGGTGCGCGCAAGAATGGCTTTTTCTGCTTCTGCTTGAGTTTGTGCCTGACCTTGGCCCTGGCCCTGGGACAGCGCTTCGCCGGGCATGGCAAGCCCTGCTGCAAGCACGACAAAGGCACCCAGGATCAGCCCCCGCAGGGATACGCCAAATGTGGTCGTCTCAGCTGTCACGAATCGCTCCACCACGTCACTCCTTCAACCTAGCAGACGTATGGCGGAGGTTCATGCCTCCAGATCGCCCCATACGGTCCTGTCAGGTCAAACACTGACCCACCACGCCTTGCAGCGAAGTGCGTTTGTGCAAGCAGATTTTTGGCAGATTAAAGGCGCATTTCGCGCGATTTCTCACGTGAATGAATCGAAATATGTTTCAAGTCTTATGATTTGCGCGCTGAAAGCCAAACCGTACTTTCCGAGGCATAGGCAAACCAGACCCCGACACCTTGCAACACCCATCCAACAGCCGTGCAGATCCTCCACACAAGATCAAACTCATGAGGAACTAAAACCCAACTCAGCAAGAAGAATGGTGTGATCAAAAAGGTGATCAGCACAAACCAGCGCCCGACCAGCAACTGGTTAGCTGAAACACTGAATCCCAATCCAGCGTAGACCATGCCCAAGACCGACATCTGGATTAGTACCGCGGCGAGTTCCGGCCAGCCTTCAATGCTTCCAAGAGTTAGTAGTGAACCAATTACAAAGACTGCCAAAGAGATGAGCCAAGTCATCTCAAATAGTCTTATCGACCTTGGTTTCTGCATGGGTTGATGAACCAGGCGGCTATTCCACTGTCACAGACTTTGCCAGATTGCGCGGCTGATCCACATCCGTGCCCTTGTGGACGGCTGTATGGTAGGCGATCAGCTGTAACGGCACGGCATACAGGATCGGTGCTGTGAACGGATCAACGTCGGGCATCTGCAACAAGGCACTTGCCTCATCTCCCGCAATGTCGATGCCACGTTTGTCGGACAGAAGGATGATCCGCCCTCCCCGTGCCATCACCTCCTGCATGTTCGAGACAGTCTTCTCAAACAGTTTGTCCCACGGCGCGATGACGATCACAGGCAGCGTGTCGTCGATCAACGCAATCGGCCCGTGCTTGAGCTCACCGGCCGGATAGCCCTCAGCATGAATGTAGGAGATTTCCTTCAGCTTCAGCGCACCTTCTAGGGCCAGCGGGAAACTGACACCTCGACCCAGGTAAAGCACGTCGCGGGCATTGGCGAGTTCATAGGAGAGCTTCTCGATCTGAGGCTCGAGGCGCAGAACGTCTGACAGATGTCGCGGCATGGCTGTCAGCTCGCCGGTCAGCCGCGCATGCTCCGCGTCGTCAATCTTGCCGCGGCTGTGTGCGGTGGCAATGGCAAGCACTGCAAGTACCATCAGCTGGCAGACAAACGCCTTCGTCGAGGCAACACCGATTTCAGGGCCGGCAAGCGTCGGGAAAATATGATCCGACTCCCGCGCAATCGTGCTCTCTGTCACGTTCACGATGCTGGCAATATGTTGCCCGTTGTCGCGGCAGTAGCGCAGGGCTGCCAGTGTGTCGGCTGTTTCACCTGACTGGCTGATGAAGAGCGCCAGCCCGCCCGGCGTCATCGCGCCTTCGCGGTAGCGGAACTCTGACGCCACATCTACTTCCACCGGAACGCGCGCCAACTGCTCAAACCAGTACTTGGCGACCACAGCTGCATAATAGGCAGTACCGCATGCCACGATCGTGATCTTGGGAATGGCCGCCAGGTCAAACGGCAGCTCCGGCAGTCGGGTAGCCTGCGTGTAGGGATCCACATAGTGACCCAGCACATGCCCGGCCACTTCCGGTTGCTCGTGAATTTCCTTTGCCATGAAGTGGCGATGGTTGCCCTTGTCAACGAGGGCGGCAGACACAGGCACAACCTGAACCGGGCGCGACACCTCGCGACCATCGGCGTTGTACACAACTGCATTGGTGTCTGTGATAACGACCCAGTCCCCATCCTCCAGATAGGCCACCCGGTTTGTCATCGGGGCCAGGGCAAAGGCGTCAGACCCCAGATACATCTCGCCGTCGCCATAGCCGACCGCCAGCGGGCTGCCCTGCCGAGCGCCAATCATCAGCTTGTTCTCACCCTTAAAGACAATCGCCAGCGCAAACGCGCCTTCCAGGCGCGCAAGTGCTGCCTCCACCGCGTCCTTGGGTGTCTTGCCGTCAGCCAGATAGCCATTGATCAGATGAGCAATGACCTCAGTGTCAGTGTCTGACGAGAAGGTTGCTCCCGCGGCCTCAAGCTCCTGCCGCAGCTCGCGAAAGTTCTCGATGATGCCGTTGTGAACAACCGCCACATTTTCCGTGGCATGGGGGTGTGCGTTGTTTTGTGTCGGTGCACCGTGTGTCGCCCAACGTGTGTGGCCAATGCCAATGGTGCCGTTCAAGGGTAAGGCATCCAGTTCACCTGACAGGGCATTAAGCTTGCCAATCGCCCGACGGCGATCAATGGCGCCATCCACCAGTGTAGCAATGCCCGCGCTGTCATAGCCGCGATATTCCAACCGTCGCAGGCTCTCCAGAATGACCGGAGCCACGTCGCTTTTGCCGATGACACCAACAATGCCGCACATGTCCTAAGACCCCTTCTTCTTGGCAGCTTCCTTGCGCGCGCGGAATTTGGCGGCCCACCCGGCAACCTCTTTCTGCTGTGCACGCTCCACTGCCAGCGCGTCAGCGCTTACATCCTTGGTGATGACACTGCCCGATCCGGTGAAGCCGCCATCAGCAATTTTGACCGGCGCCACCAGCGATGTGTTGGACCCAATAAAGGCCCCAGCTCCCACATCGGTGAAGTGCTTGTCATAGCCGTCGTAATTGCAAGTGATGGTGCCCGCCCCCACATTGGCGTGCGCGCCGATACGTGCGTCGCCGATATAGGACAGATGGCTGACTTTGGCGCCTTCTTCGATCGAGGCTTTCTTCACTTCAACAAAGTTGCCGATCTTGGCCCCAGCGCCCACATCCGCTCCGGGCCGAAGCCGCACATAGGGACCCACAGTCGCGCTATCAGCGACCGTTGCCCCTTCAAGGTGCGAGAACGCCTTGACCGTTGCTTTGTCCGCCACGACGACACCGGGGCCGAAAACCACATGTGGCTCGACGATCACGTCGCGGCCCAGCTTGGTGTCATGGCTGAAAAATACCGTATCCGGAGCAATCAGCGTAGCACCCTCGTCCATGGCGCGTTGCCGCAGGCGCGCCTGCAGAAAGCCTTCGGCCCGGGCAAGTTCGGATCGGGAATTGATCCCGTGCACTTCATCTTCCGGCGCCAGCGCGTAAGTGCAGTTGAGCCCTTTGGCTCGGGCAACCTTGACCACATCCGGCAGATAGTACTCGCCCTGTGCATTGTCGTTGTCGATGGCGGTCAGAATGTCCCAGGCGTGCTCCGCAGCAAGAACAATGGCGTTCGAGTTGCACAGATTTGTCTGTTTCTCCGCCTCTGTCGCATCCTTGTTTTCGACAATGCGATCGAGCGCGCCATTTTCATCAATGATCAGCCGTCCATAGGCGTGCTCGGTGCTGCAGTGATACCCCAGCACTGCAACAGCGGCGCCCGTGTTGATGGATTCTCGCAGGTCCACAAGCGTCTTGGGTTGAATGAGCGGCACATCACCATTGAGGACCATCAGGTCACCGTCAAAATCGGCAAGTGCTTCGCGCGCTGTGAGCACCGCATGGGCCGTTCCCAGACGCTCATGCTGAACGACAGCGACAGCACCCGGCACGTCATCAGCGATGTTCTCCATGCCCGGTCCGACAACAATCACCAGCCTGTCCGGTGATAGCTCGGCGGGCGCAGACGCGGCATGTCCAACAATGCTCTTGCCCGCAATCTTGTGCAGCACCTTGGGAATGTCCGACCGCATGCGTGTCCCCTTGCCGGCGGCAAGAATGACCACTGCCAGGGCGCGCGTGTCGGAAGAAGGTGAAGTCATGTCTCAGGCTCTCTGCGGATAGGCGTCTGTGCTGATAGGCATCTTGTCGATGTCAACGTTCCGGCGATGCATAAGGCAGCCGGTCGGTGAATCGAAATAAAGTATGATTTCCGAGCGTTACTATTACGTCTCTAAATCGGCGTTAACCAGCAATCGGCGGCGATTTGCCAGTTTGGGCCTTGCCGGGTGCTAGTTGCTGCCAACAGCAGCGGACACATCACCCTTTGGCGCATCTGAAACCTGTGCTTCCAGCGCCGTGCGAACCGATGCTTCATCGCCTTTGCGCGCCAGATCAACCATATGATCAATGGACTGTCGGACCTGTGCCAGCCCGCCCACATCGGGCCGCGCCAGCAGGAGTCCGGGGTGCCCGGACGGCAGATGCTCTTCGCGTTTGTCAAACAAGGGCTCTGACAGCCGTTCCCCGGGACGCGCACCAGTGATCTTGATCTCAATGTCCTCGTCAGGCTCCAGGCCTGCCAGGCGTATCATTTGCCGGGCCATGTCGATGATCCGCACCGGCTCACCCATATCAAGCACCAGAATGGACCCGATGCTGGCATCCAGCTTCATCTCGCGGGCACTGGCAAACAGCACGAGCTGCACAGCCTCGCGAATGGTCATGAAGTAGCGAACCATCTCCGGATCGGTGACCGTAAGCGGCCCGCCTTTTTCCAGCTGCTTTTGAAACAGCGGCACAACGGAACCAGCAGACCCAAGCACGTTGCCAAATCGCACGGTTACAAAGCGTGTGCCGTTGGTCCGGTTGCGCTGATCAATGTCCAGTACTTGCGCGTAGGACTCAGCCACACGCTTGCTTGCACCCATGATGCTGATCGGATCAGACGCCTTGTCGGTGGAAATCATCACCATGACATCAGCACCGCATTTGACGCTGGCGTCGGCCACATTGCGGCTACCATGTATGTTGGTGAGGACGGCTTGCGATGGTTGCGGCTCAAGCAGAGGCACGTGCTTGAGCGCAGCTGCGTGCACCACAACCTGCGGTGATGCCTGGGCGAAAATACTATCCACCTGATCCGCATTGCGCACATTGCACAGATGCGCCGTACGCGGAAGATCGGGATATTCCTCACCCAGCAGCCGATCGATTTCGTAGAGATTGTATTCCGACTGATCGAGCAAGGTGATGCTTGCCGGGTCAAACTCTGCAATTTGCAAGACTAGTTCAGAGCCAATGGAGCCACCGGCGCCTGTCACGACGACACGCTTGCCCGCCAGCAGATGGCGCATGTCGGATTTGTCCAACTGAGCCTGTGGGCGGCTCAACAGATCTTCAACATCCAC
>JBCBUN010000128.1:0-5700 GCA_039818145.1 Pseudomonadota bacterium | reverse complement strand
CAGCAGCGGATGTATCGGACATGTGTTGTTGGCCTTGAATTAGAAACAATCAGGATGAGCGGAAATAACGAAGGCGCTGGCTAACATGCTGCCCGTCGCACCGCAAGCAACCCGCAACTCAGGCGGGCACACCTACTTGTCCCGCCAGGGGCTGTCTTTGGCTCCGGGTGTGCCGTTCGACGTATCCGTTTCAACGGCTGATCCGTCGATCGTTTTCGGTGATGTTGTGCCGGGCGTCGGGCTTGAGGCGTCATTGGCTGGCGGGCGGTGCTCCTTCCACATGTCGGTTTCATCCGCGTAGTGCATGCCCGAACCGGACATGCTGCCAGACATATGAAAGGACCCGCTTCGCTTGGCGCGCTCCACAATGCGGCTGCGCAGCGCGGCCCGGATCTGCGGGATGAACAGTGAAAAGCCGATCGCGTCCGTCAGGAAGCCGGGCGTGAGAAGCAGGCCGCCGGCAAACACCAGAAACATCCCGTCAAAGGCCTGTTCAACGGGCATTTCTCCGCGCTGAAGCTTCGCCTGCGCAGTCTGCGCGGTGGAAACACCCTGTCGCCGCAGCATCCAGGCGCCAAGAAAGGCCGTGCCGATCACAACCGCAATGGTTGCCGGCGTGCCGATCGCCCCGCCCACCTCAATGAAAAGGGCGATTTCGATCAGCGGGATGCCGATAAAGGCCAGCAACAGATAGAAGAACATTCACTCACCGGATTTGCGGGTTTAAGGCGTGGTTTTGAGCATCAAGGACGTCTGACAAAACATCGGGCTGGCACTCGAGTTCTGCTACCCTAGCTTCAACGACATCTATATCTAAGTAGGCATGACCGCGTCGCTGGACCAGAGCAAGCCGCAAAAGCTATGCTGAGTGCCCTACTGGCGCGCCCTAACCGTTTTGACTGTTCGCCCCAATCCATGGAAGCCACAAACCGCACATGACCGCCGATACTCTGATCAATCTTCTGTTTCTCGCCATCGCGGTGGTTGTGTTCTTCCGGCTGCGCGCAACCCTGGGCAAGCGCACGGGCAATGAGCGCCCGCCACATGATCCCTATTCGTCAGGACCGTTCGAGCGCCGCAAACAGGACGACGACAGTTCGGCTGACACACTGGCCAATGATGACAATGTCATTCCCCTGCCCGGCCATGAGCCGACACGGCAACCGGCTCCGCGCCCGGCCTATGCACCGGAAGGCTCGGCGCTGGCCAATGGTCTGGCGCAAATCGAGCTGGCTGACAGCAATTTCACGCCGGAAGGGTTCCTGGACGGTGCAGGCAAAGCCCACGAAATGATCGTGAATGCTTTTTCAGCCGCTGATCGCGACACACTGCGCCAGCTCCTCGACGATGACGTCTATCGCGATTTTGAAGCCGCCATCGAGGACCGGGAAGTTGAAGGCCGCAAGCTCGAGCAGAGCTATGTGGGTCTGTCCTCCGCCGACATCACCGAAGCCGAACTCGACAATGGCCGCGCCCGGGTGACCGTGCGATTTGCCAGCGAGATCATTTCTGCCCTGCGGGCCGCCAATGGCGACATCGTCGAGGGCAGCCCCGAGGCGGTACGTCAGGTGGTCGATGTCTGGACCTTCGAACGTGACACCAAGGCCCGCGACCCCAACTGGAAGGTCGTTGCCACAGGTGGCAATTAGGCTGACATCAACCCGGAGAGGCCGCCATGCCCCAGCCGCGCGCAGGTCTATTGGCGGGCAGCCGTGCAGTCGTCGCCGCAGCCATTCTGGCGGGTATGGCCCTACTTGCCGGACTTGTATGGCTCATGACTGAAGAAGGGCCTACCCCGCCTGATGCTGCGAGAATGGTCCTGTCCGAGACAGACTTCGCAAATCTGGACGGCTGGGAGGCAGACGACCATGCCCAGGCCCTGGCCGCCCTGCGCCAATCCTGCAAAATTCTAAAACGCGTACCCGCTGACCGGGCTCTGCGCGGTGATCCGCAGCTCGCCATAACCGCCGGAGACCTGCATCCGGTGTGCGATCTGGCGGAAAAGACCGCAGATCAGGACGCCAAGACCTTCTTCGAGACCGCCTTTATTCCATTCCATATCCGGAACGGCGAAGAGAATGCGGGCCTCATGACGGGTTATTACGAACCCGAAATAAAAGGCTCGCGCACCAAGAGTGACGCCTTCCCGGCCTCCGTTCTGGCCCGACCAGACAACCTGGTGATGGTAGAGCTGGGCGATTTTCGCGACAGCCTGCGTGGTCAGCGCATTGCTGGCCACGTGGAAAACGGTCGTTTGCGGCCCTTTGCGGACCGCACACAGATCGCGGCAGGCGCTCTGGGGGGGGAGGGCCTCGAACTGATCTGGCTGCCCTCTGCCATTGATGCTTTCTTCCTCGAGATCCAAGGGTCCGGCCGGGTTGTCCTGCAGGATGGCCCAGATGCTGGTCAGGTCATACGCCTGTCCTACGCAGGCCAGAACGGGCACCCCTATACGCCCATCGGTAGGCCCTTGATTGACCGCGGCCACATCCCCCGCGAGGAGATGTCCATGGCCGCGATCCGCACCTGGCTCGAAGCCAACCCGGACGAGGCACAGGAGGTGATGAACCTCAATGCATCGTTCGTCTTCTTCACCGAGCTGGAGGTCGAGCACCCCGAGCTTGGGCCGCCCGGTGCCCAGTCAGCGCTTCTGACCCCCCATCGCAGCATCGCCGTCGACCGAAAGCACCATGCGCTGGGTTTGCCCTTCTGGTTTGAGCTGCCAAACCCGTCGCCTGCGAGTCCAGACGGCCCAATTCGCCGGTTGATGATGGCGCAGGACACCGGCGGTGCCATCAGAGGCCCGGTTCGCGCTGATTATTTTGCCGGTGTCGGCGACGCAGCAGGTGAGGTCGCCGGTCAGATGCAGGACAGGGGCAGCCTGACCATGCTGCTGCCCCACGCCGTGGCCGAGCGTGCCCGGAAGATCACATGGTAAACCCAAAAGACTCAAAGATTCGCCCGCTGCCGGAATGGCTCGCCAAGCAAAGATTCGCGAGCTGCGAAGATCACGCTCAGATAGAGGGTTTGCGCTTTCAGGGGACGGCCAGCTGATATGGCGAAAAGACGTCCACCAAGAGGCCTGGATTCTAGCGAACAGCAACTTTGGCAGAAGGTGACGAAGGCTGTGACACCGCTTTCCAGCCGCCCGGACATGTCCGAGCTGCTGAAAGTCGACAAACCAAAACAGCGTATTCCGGGGACGAAACAAAAAAAGGCCGGCAACTCACCTGCAGCACAGCCGACTTTCGTGCCGCCCATGCAGCCAAAAAAGCACGCAAAACTGCCAGATCCCCACGATGCGGGGACTCTCGATGGGGGACTGCAACGCAAACTCCGGCGCGGCCGCATTGATCCCGACGCCAAGATTGACCTGCATGGCCTCACCCAGGCCCAGGCACACCAAAGACTGCGGGCCGATCTGCCCCGGCACCGCGGCAACGGCGTGCGGTGTCTTCTTGTGGTTACGGGAAAAGGCTCCGCGTCCGCCCTCGCCCGGCACACCCTTCATGGCAGTGCGATTTCAGAAACACCGGAGCGGCGCGGGGTCCTGCGCGACAGTCTTCCGCGCTGGCTGGCAGAGGCTGAATTTCGGCCGCACGTGGCAGCGGTGCGCCCGGCCCATCCGCGCCATGGCGGTGGGGGCGCATTTTACGTGTGGCTGCGCCGGCATCGGTGACGCGAAAAGATTCGCGATCGGCGAAAACTGGTCCGGCCCCGAATCAAGCCAGTTTTTGCCTTGGATTCGCGGACTCATAACACCAGTCCGCCGCCGGATTCGCCCTCGGCGATCAATCCTTAGCGAAACTGCTGAAATCTAAAGGATGAATTTCTGCAGATCGGTGTCCTTGGCAAGGTCTCCGATGCGGCTTTCCACATAGGCCCGGTCTACACTGATGACGGCGCCCGACGCATCTGTTGCTTCGAAGCTCACCTCATCCAGCACCCGCTCCATGACGGTGTGCAGGCGCCGCGCGCCGATATTCTCGACACTGCCGTTTACCTCGGTCGCAATGTCCGCAATGGCATCAATGCCTTCATCGGTGAAGTCCAGGGCGACGTCTTCCGTCCCCATCAGCGCCACATACTGCTTCACGAGGCTTGCCTCGGGCTCTGTGAGGATGCGTTTGAGGTCATCACGGGTCAGTGCGGTCATTTCAACGCGGATCGGCAGACGACCCTGCAACTCGGGCAGCAGGTCTGATGGCTTGGCGACATGAAACGCGCCCGAGGCGATGAACAGCACATGGTCCGTTTTGATCGGCCCATGCTTGGTGGACACGGTTGTACCTTCGATCAGCGGCAACAGATCCCGCTGCACGCCCTCGCGGCTCACATCCGCGCCCTGTCGCTCAGACTTGGCACATACCTTGTCAATTTCATCGAGGAAGACGATGCCGTTGTTCTCAACCAGGCTAATGGCTTCGCGGGTCACCTGCTCATCGTCAAGTAACTTGTCGCTCTCATCCTGAATGAGGACGTCGTAGCTGTCCCGGACCTTCAGGCGCTTGGGTTTGGTCCGCCCGCCAAAGGCTTTGCCCAGCATGTCGTTGAGATTGATCATGCCCACATTGCCGCCTTCAGGCATGCCGGGAATGTCCATCATGGGCATGCCGCCTGTGTCGCGGATCTCGAGCTCGATCTCCTTGTCATCCAGCAACCCGTCACGCAGTTTCTTGCGGAAACTCTCGCGGGTGCCTTCGCTTGCGCCCGCCCCGACCAGCGCCTCAAGCACCCGGTTTTCCGCTGCCGCATGGGCCGAAGCCTTCACTTCCTCACGCTTGGTCTCGCGCACCATGCCAATGGCGGCCTCGACTAAATCACGGACAATCTGCTCCACATCGCGTCCCACATAGCCCACTTCGGTGAACTTCGTGGCCTCAACCTTGATGAAAGGCGCTTGCGCCAGCTTCGCCAGCCGACGCGATATCTCCGTCTTGCCGACGCCTGTCGGCCCGATCATGAGAATGTTCTTCGGCATCACCTCGTCCCGAAGTGCGGGCTCAAGCTGCTGCCGCCGCCAGCGGTTGCGCAGAGCAATGGCAACGGCGCGCTTGGCGTCCTTCTGGCCAACGATATGTCGGTCCAATTCAGCAACAATCTGGCGAGGGGAAAGCGCGGTCATGGGTTGGTCCTTGGGAAGTCTGAATGAGGGGCGGCGTGATGGTGTTGGCTGGCGAAGGCGGCTTACGCCTCGTCCAGCATCTCGACAACCAGATTGCCATTTGTGTAGACGCAGATATCCGCTGCAATGCCCATGGCCTTGCGCGCGATGGTTTCCGCGTCCTGGTCTGTGTCAGCCAGCGCACGGGCAGCGGCGAGGGCGTAATTGCCACCGGAGCCGATGCCTGCAATGCCGTTTTCGGGCTCCAATACGTCGCCCGTGCCGGTGAGGATGAAGCTTTCGGACTTGTCCGCCACCAGCATCATGGCTTCCAGCTTGCGCAGGTAGCGGTCCGTCCGCCAGTCCTTCGCCAGTTCCACACAGGCACGTGCCAGCTGGCCGGGGTATTGCTCAAGACGGCCTTCGAGGCGCTCAAACAGGGTGAAGGCATCAGCGGTGGCACCGGCAAACCCGCCGATAACCGTCCCGCCGCCCAGCACCCGCACCTTGCGGGCGGTGGATTTCATGACGGTGTCGCCCATGGAGACCTGACCATCCCCGGCAATCACCACCTTGCCGCCCTTGCGGACGGTCAG
>JBCBUN010000127.1:0-5710 GCA_039818145.1 Pseudomonadota bacterium | reverse complement strand
GCCCATTGAACTCGGCTCGACAGCAACGGCCACGTATGTTGGCGAATACTTTCTGGGACGCTATGGGCAAAAGTGATGTCAGCAATTCTCTCATCGTCGGGACGAAGTATGCGGCGATCAGAAAGGCGCACGCGACCCAACCCAGGTTCACATAGGGAGTGAGTTCCTGAATTCGGCGACGAAGCTCTGGAGATGGCGGGATTGGCGGCACTGATGTCATGTGAATATACCATCACGGCTGAAACAGCAGTGTCACTGACTGATTTCGTCAGGCTGCTACCACGGGCGTCAGGTACCCTCTCTAGCTTCCATGCTTGGCCACTTATAGAACCGTCACCCACCTTGACCCCACGCACCCTTTCCCCCTAAAACACCGGCTCATTTCCGAGACAACTCCTGTCTCCTTCGGCCAGCGGGCTTTTGCGCCCGCACGTCGCCACCCGTCAGCGCGTTGCGCCCACGGGTGCGTTTTTCGTTTGGCTGATGGATGTGGGGCGGTGTTTTCGGAAAAAACGGCTTAGAACTGCGGATTTTGCGCATAAATGTTTGAGAACCTTCAGGATCGTCTGGGCTCCATTTTTGAGGGGCTGACCAAGCGCGGGGCGCTGTCGGAGAAAGATGTCTCCGAGGCGATGCGTGAGGTGCGCCGGGCGCTGCTTGAGGCGGATGTGGCGCTGCCGGTGGCGCGCGACTTCATCAAGAAGGTGACGGAACGCGCGGTCGGCCAGGAAGTTCTGCGCTCTGTGACGCCAGGCCAGCAGGTCATCAAGATCGTCCATGACGAGATGATTTCGATGTTGGCCGGTGGCGGCGAAGGCGATGATGCGCCCGCTGCAGCGCCGGAAGAAGGCTCTGCCGATGACGCGGCGGGGATCGACCTTGCCGCGGTAGCGCCGGTGCCGGTGATGATGGTCGGGCTTCAGGGCTCCGGTAAGACCACCTCCACGGCCAAGATCGCCATTCGTCTGCGCGACAAGGCCAAGCGCAAGGTTCTGATGGCGTCGCTCGACGTGCGCCGTCCCGCCGCTCAGGAACAGCTCAAGGTGCTGGGCGAGCAGGCGGACATTGACACGCTGCCCATCGTGGCCGGGCAGGACCCAGTCGCGATTTCAAAGCGCGCCATGGAAGCGGGCCGTCTGGGCGGTTACGACGTGGTGATGCTGGATACGGCGGGCCGCCTGTCCGTTGATGAAGCGCTGATGGCCGAAATGGCCGAGATCAAGTCAGCGGCCAACCCGCATGAAATTCTGCTGGTGGCGGACAGCCTGACGGGTCAGGACGCGGTCAATACCGCTGACCTGTTCAACAAGCGCGTGGGCCTCACCGGCATTGTGCTGACCCGTGCGGATGGTGACGGGCGCGGCGGTGCGGCGCTCTCCATGCGCGCTGTCACCGGCAAGCCGATCAAGCTTCTGGGGACCGGCGAAAAGCTGGACGAGATGGAAGTGTTCCGTGCCGACCGGATCGCCGGGCGCATTCTGGGCATGGGCGATGTGGTGTCGCTCGTGGAGAAGGCTGCGGAAACGCTCGACGCTGAAAAAGCGGAGAAGATGGCCGCCAAGATGAAGAAGGGTCAGTTCGACCTGGATGATCTGGCGGAGCAGCTCAAGCAGATGTCAAAGCTGGGCGGCATGTCCGGCGTGATGGCAATGATGCCGGGCATGGGCAAGGCCAAGAAGCAGCTGGACGCGGCGGGCATGGATGACGGTGTGCTGAAGCGGCAGGCGGCGATCATTTCGTCGATGACGAAAGCCGAGCGCCGCAACCCGAAGGTGCTCAATGCCAGCCGCAAGAAGCGCGTGGCCAAGGGCTCGGGCACCCAGGTTCAGGAAGTGAACCGCGTGTTGAAGATGCACCGGCAGATGGCCGACGTCTTCAAGATGATGGGCAAGAAGGGCGGCAAGAAAGGCATGGCGGCCATGATGGGCGCTCTTGGCGGCGGCGGTGGACTGCCTCCCGGCGTGACGCCGCCCGGTGGTATGGGCGGCCCAATGGGTGGTGGCATGCCCGGTTTGGGGGGCGGTGGATTGCCTCCAGGACTTGGCGGCGGCGCAGGATTACCGGGATTGGGTGGTGCGCCAACACTCCCCGGTCTTGGCGGACCAAAGAAGAAATAGAGTTTTGAGTGCCGGGCAAAGAACAACCAAGAAGAGCAGCCCGGAAATATGACGACTACGGATTAATGAGATTGCCGGCGGCGTGAAACGCTCCGGTCCAAGAGACAACCTAAGGAGACTATTGTTATGGGATTGAAGATCCGGCTTGCCCGTGGTGGCGCCAAGAAGCGTCCGTTTTATCGCATCGTTGTTGCGGATGTCCGCAGCCCGCGCGATGGCCGCTTTGTTGAAAAGATCGGCACGCTGAACCCGCTGCTGGCCAAGGATGACGAAGCCCGCGTGAAGCTCGACGTCGAGCGCGCCAAGTACTGGCTTGGCCAGGGTGCCCTGCCGACGGACCGTGTGTCGCGTCTGCTGGATGCAGAAGGCCTCGTGAAGCGCGAAGCCCGCAACAACCCGAAGAAGGCACTGCCGGGCAAGAAGGCGCAGGAGCGCATCGAAGCCAAGCGCATTGCTGAAGAAGACGCTGCTGAAGCCGCAAAGGCTGCTGAAGAAGCACCTGCCGAAGAGGCACCTGCTGAAGAAGCTCCGGCGGAAGAAGCAGCAACCGAAGAAGCTGCGTCCTAGGGCGGCTGCTTGATGGCTGTTGGCTCTGACGATGTCTTGTTAGGTGCGGTGTCCGGTGCCCATGGGGTGCGCGGCGACGTCCGGCTCAAGACATTTACGGATGATCCGGCGGCTATCGGTGACTACGGACCGGTGCATACGGAAGACGGACGGGTGTTCACCCTGAAAGTCACCAAACCGGTGAAAGGCGGCATGGCCGCAAAGCTTGATGGGGTTACGGACCGCGATCAGGCAGAGGCACTCAAGGGCACGCGGCTCTTTGTGTCTCGGGACGCACTCGGAGAGCCGGGTACGGATGAAGACGGTGATGAGGCTTACTTCCATGCAGACCTTGTGGGCTGTGTTCTGGTGAGTGAGCAAAACGAGGAGATTGGACGGGTGACTGCCGTTCACGATTTTGGCGCGGGCGATCTGCTTGATGTGCTGCGCAGTGATGCGGAAGGCGCGGGGAAATCCGTGCTGGTGCCGTTCACGCGCGCGGTATGTCCGGAAGTTGATATTGCCGCGCGCCGGATCGTGTGTGTGCCGCCGGTCGGTCTTCTCGAGGATGCGGAACCGGAAGAAGGGGAGATGTCAGATGACTGATCCTGTTTGGACCGCCACCGTTCTGACGCTGTACCCGGACATGTTTCCGGGTCCTTTGGGGCTCAGCCTTGCAGGCCGGGCGCTGGAAGAGGGCAAGTGGGCGCTTGAGACGCGGAACATCCGCGATCATGCAGCCGACCGGCACCGCACGGTGGATGACACGCCGGCGGGCGGTGGTCCGGGCATGGTGATGCGGGCGGATGTGATGGCGGCGGCCATTGATGCGTCTGCGGATCAGCCGGGTCCGCTGGTGTACCTCACGCCGCGCGGCGTGCCGCTGACCCAGGGTCTTGTCCGCGAGATTGCGGCGGGGCCGGGCGCACGGTTTGTGTGCGGACGGTTTGAGGGTGTGGACGAACGGGTGTTCGCCACACGGCCGGGGCTGGAAGTAAGCCTTGGGGATTTTGTTCTGTCAGGCGGTGAAGCTGCTGCCCTGACCATGATTGATGCCTGCGTCCGGTTGCTGCCGGGCGTCATGGGGGCGGAAGCCTCGGGCGACGATGAGAGTTTTGAGAACGGGCTTCTGGAGTATCCGCATTACACGCGGCCCCAGGAGTTTGACGGCATGGAGATACCGGCGGTTCTGACCTCCGGCCACCATGAAAAAGTGCGTGAATGGCGGCTGCATGAAGCCGAGCGCATTACGAAGGAACGGCGGCCTGACTTGTGGGCGGCCTATGCGACGAAAGATGCGGGAGCGCCGTTAAGGTAAGCGCGCGCCCGACCTGATAATTGACTGACGAATGGAAAACGAGGGTTCATCCCATGAATATCATCGAAGAAATCAACGCCGAGCAGGCCGCGAAACTGGGCGAAACCAAGAAAGTTCCTGACTTTCGCCCCGGCGACACCGTGCGCGTCAACGTAAAGGTTGTGGAAGGCTCACGTGAGCGTATCCAGGCCTATGAAGGTGTGTGCATTGCACGCTCAGGCGATGGCCTGAACCAGAACTTCACGGTACGGAAGATTTCGTACAACGAAGGCGTGGAACGTGTGTTCCCGGTTTACTCCCCGCTGATCGACTCAATCGAGCTGGTCCGCACAGGTAAGGTGCGCCGCGCAAAGCTTTACTATCTGCGTGGTCGTCGCGGTAAGTCTGCGCGTATCGCAGAGCGCGTGGACCACAAGGCAGGCGGCAAGGGCAAGAAGAAAGCGTAAGGGCTTCTTCCCTATTGGCAGCAGGGTTCCTGTTGCCGCCTTTGATGCCTATATGACCGATCCGCATGGACAGGTGTGCCCTGTTCCATGCGGTTGCCTGAGCGACGCAGGCAGATTTCGATATTTGAACAAGAAGGAAGCAAGCTGATGTCCGGCCCGCGCACGATGTACGACAAGATCTGGGATGATCACATTGTTGAAACCCGCGAAGACGGCACGGGCCTGCTTTATATTGACCGGCATCTTGTTCACGAAGTGACCAGCCCTCAGGCCTTTGAAGGTCTGCGTATGTCCGGCCGCTCCGTGCGCCGCCCGGAAAAGACGCTGGCCGTGGCCGACCACAATGTGCCGACGTCTGACCGCTCCCAGGGCATTGCAGATGAAGAAAGCCGCATCCAGGTTGAGACCCTTGAGGCCAACTGCAAGGAATTCGGCATTGAATATCTGGCGACGGATGATATCCGCCAGGGCATCGTGCACATCGTCGGGCCGGAGCAGGGCTTTACGCTGCCGGGCACGACCATTGTGTGCGGCGACAGCCATACCTCCACGCATGGTGCCTTCGGCGCGCTGGCGCACGGCATCGGCACGTCCGAGGTTGAGCACGTGCTCGCCACGCAGACGCTGATCCAGAAGAAGGCGAAAAACTTCCGTGTCAATGTGGAAGGCACGCTGCCGGATCATCTCACCGCCAAGGACATCATCCTCGCCATCATCGGCGAGATCGGCACGGCGGGCGGCACGGGCTATGTGATCGAGTTTGCGGGTCCGGCGATCCGCGCGCTCTCCATGGAAGGCCGCATGACCGTCTGCAACATGACGATCGAAGGCGGTGCCCGCGCCGGCCTCATCGCGCCGGACGAAAAGACCATCGAATATTTCAAGGGCCGTCCGCGCGCCCCCAAGGGGGATGCCTGGGAGGCTGCGGAAGCCTATTGGCGATCGCTGCCGTCTGATGAAGGCGCCAAGTTTGATCGTGAGATCACGCTGGACGTCAACAATCTGTCGCCGATCGTCACCTGGGGCACGAGCCCGCAGGACGTGGTGGCCATTACGGGCACGACACCGGACCCCGCCAAGATTGAAGACGCAGACAAGGCCCGCTCCGTTGAGCGCGCGCTTGAGTATATGGGCCTCAAGCCCAACACCAAGATGACCGACGTTGCCATCGATACGGTGTTCATCGGCTCATGCACCAATGGCCGCATCGAGGATCTGCGCGCGGTTGCGGAAGTCGCCAAGGGCAAGAAGGTCAAGGACGGCATCCGCACGCTTGTTGTACC
>JBCBUN010000126.1:0-5716 GCA_039818145.1 Pseudomonadota bacterium | reverse complement strand
GGTGCAATAATATTTTCCGGATTCCGCAGAATTCTGCGATTTCGGCGATAAAGTTTTTTGTTTTCGGGGGGTTAGCGGGTGAACCGCTCAAGCCCAAACGGTGCAGGATCGACCGGCGGAGACTCATTTTCGAGCACATCCGCCAAAACGCGTGCACTGCCACATGCCATGGTCCAGCCATAGGTTCCGTGCCCGGTATTCAGGCTGAGATTTTGCCACTTCTCCGCAGGACCAATGATGGCACCGCCGTCCGGCGTCATAGGGCGCAGGCCGGTCCAGACCCTAGTATCAGGGTATTGGGAAAGATCCGGGAACAGATCATTCAAGGCCCTACGGATTGCCGAAGCGCGCTTTGGATTGATGCTCAGATCCGTCCCGGCAAGTTCAGCCATACCCGCTACGCGCACCTGCGTGCCAAAACGGCTGACGACAATGCGGCGCTCTTCATCGGTGAGGCTGACGGTTGGCACGGCGTTGCTGCCTTTGGTCTCAACCGTCACCGAGTAGCCTTTGATGGGATAAATCGGCAGATCAACGTCCAAGTGCTTCATCAGGGGAACGCTGCCGACGCCAAGGCACATGACAGCATGATCGCACTCAAAGGCGCCGGCTGAGGTCGCAACAGCTGTGACCCTGTCCTCTCTCGTCTCAAATCCCAGTACGGTCGTTGAGAGCGCGAAGGTCACGCCCGCCTGTCTGGCTTTGTCTGCAAGCAGTTGGGTGAACAGATGAGCATCGCCGCTTTCATCATCGGCAAAGTGAATGCCGCCGCGCACTTCACCGGCTGCCACAGCCTGAGCGAGGGCGGGCTCGATCTGGGCGCACTCGTCTGCAGATACAAAGCGGGCGTTGGCACCGAGCTTTGCCAGCTTGGGCGCCTTGTCGCGCAGGTCCTGCAGGTCAGCTTCGGATTTTGCGACTTTCAGGATGCCCTTTGTCTGCTGATTGTACTCAAGGCCAAGGCGCTGACGCAGCGCCTTGAGTTCCAACAGGCTGAGCTGGCCAAGGGTGAGGTTGCGCGCGACACCTTCATCATATGCCCTGGCCGTGCAGCGGCGCACGAAGGCGACAAGCCATTTCCACTGGGCGGGATCAAAACTTGGCGACCATTTGAGCGGCGCGTCAGCCCGGCCCAGCCATTTGAGGCCCTGCATGGGCACACCGGGTGCGGCCCATGGCGCACTGCCCGTTGCTGACACCTGCCCGCCATTGGCAAAACTGGTCTCCAGAGCGACATCGTCAGCGCGGTCAACAAGCGTGACTTCATGACCCCGGTCAGCGAGGTAATAGGCCGTGGTGACGCCAACAACGCCTGCGCCCATAACAACTATTTTCATGCCGCCAGTGTCCGTCTAACCTTTGTGCGCGCGGCGGGAAAAACACGCCCGCCACACGCTGTGTATGGCCCTTTGGCACACAGAACAACACACGGCGTCCAAATTGCAGCGGAGTATCTCGGCATGGCAGCTCACCCAAAATCGCATCTTTGGCCGTTCGTCCCGTCGGGCCGTATTGTTGATGTGGTGAAGGCTGAAGGGTCCTGGCTGGAATTGGCCGACGGAACCCGCATTCTTGATGCTGCGGGCGGCGCCATCGCTGCAAGTATTGGCCATGGCCGCCGAGAGGTCGCGGATGCCATGGCAGATGCCGTTGCTGATACAGGCTACATTGTGCCGACCTTCCTAACGCCACAACGGGAAAAACTCGTGGAGCGGCTGACCAGCGGCTGGCTGCCCAAACACCTGACCCGGGTGCATCTTTCAAGCGGTGGCTCTGAAGCGGCTGACGCGGCCATTCGTCTGGCCCGCATGCATCACATTGCCAAAGGCGATGACACACGCTGGAAAATCATCGGGCGGACGCCGTCCTATCACGGCGCCACTGCCCTGACGCTTGCTGCAGGTGGTCACACAGCCCGGCAAAAAGGCTTTGAACCGTATGCGCCCGACATGCCCAAAGTCCCTGCGCCCTATGCTTTGCGCAGTCCCCTTGGGCGCAACCACGCAGATGAAGACCTGCGCTGCGCCAAAGCATTGGAAGACACGATACTGCGTGAAGGTCCGGAGACCGTTGCTGGCTTTCTGGCTGAAAGCATCACCGGGTCGTCCGGGGGTGCCCTGCAACCGGGACCGCGCTATTGGCCAGAAGTGCAGCGCATCTGCCGCAAGCATGGCGTCCTGCTGATCGTTGATGAGGTGATGACAGGCTTTGGACGCACCGGAGCACGCTTCGGGTCAGAGCATTTTGATATCAAGGCTGACATCATGTTTGCCGGCAAAGGACTAAGTGGCGGCTATGCGCCGATAGCTGGCATCTACACGACCGAAGACGTTGTGGCGCCGCTTGCCGCACGCGGCGACAGCCTGATGTTCTACACTTTTGGGGGCCACCCCGGCGCATGCGCCGCAGCAGACAAAGTGCTTGAGATCATTGAGCGCGAGGCACTGGTAGACCGTGCGGCAACACAGGGCACAAAACTCGAAACACTGCTGCAGGAGCGACTTGGACAGCACGCGCATGTGGCAGAGGTCCGCGGACGCGGTCTGTTGTGGGGCATTGAGCTCGTCGCCGACCGGGATACGCTGGAGCATTTTCCGGCAGATGCAGGCATCACCAACGCTGTGGTGGCGCATGGTCTGCGTGAAGGAGCGTTCTTCTATCCCGGTGGCACTGGAGAGGTGCGGGATGTCATCTGTCTGGGGCCAGCCTTCACGGTGAGTGACGAAGAGCTGGAGATGATGGCAGATCGGCTTTTGTCGGCGATCAATGCGGCTACGGCCCGCAAGGCCGCCGCCTGATCACATCTCGCCATCTGCTCAGGTTGTCACTGCCTGAACCTTCTTGGCTGCATCATCGGGTGTCGGGTGGAGGCTGATGACATCAGCAGAGTGCCCTTCGGGCAGGTCTGCGGAGGTTTCAGTGTTGCTTGATGCGGGTGGCACAAAGGCAACCACATTAGCGACATCGCTGGTGTCGGCCGTCTCAGTCAGGCCGGCGTCTTCGGGCTCATAGGCCATGATCCTGCTCCTGCTTACTGTACGATGAGCAAAGCCTGAGCCTGTTATGGTGAACCAAAGGTTAACGTCAGCGCGTCTTTCTGGATGCCTCGCGTCAGAAAACTGCCGCAACGGCCATGCCCAGGGCCGCTCCGATGGGCACCGCGCTCCAGGCCGGCAGCCGCATGATCGCCAGCGCTGCAAATGCCAGTACTGCGATTGCAACATCCGTCCAGTCATTGATGGCGGTTGTTGTGACCGGCGTGTACAGCGCGGCTGCAAGCACACCAACCACCGCTGCGTTGACACCATTGAGTGCTGCGCGCGCGGTCCGATTGGCCCGCAGGGACGCCCAGAATGGCAACGCTGCCGCCACGAGCAATGCACCGGGCAGGAACACCATAACAAGCGCCAGCAACGCATAGAAACTCGCCGCAGCTGTCCCCTGATCAATGCCTGCGGCCCCGCCGAGAAACGCTGAAAACGTAAACAGCGGACCTGGCACCGCCTGCGCCAGTCCATAGCCTGCTGTGAACTCGGTGGCGCCCACAAGCCCAGGTACCAATGTCTCAGCCTGAAGAAGCGGCAGGACCACGTGGCCGCCGCCAAACACCAGGGCACCGGATCGATAAAACCCGTCGGCAATCTGCGCTGCCAATGAGTGATCATGAGAGGCAAGAAACGGTAGCCCGACCAGCAGCGCTGCAAAGGTGACAAGAAGGATAAGCGATACCGGTTTTGGAATTGGTGCCACGAAATCTGCCGACTGTTCCGCAGGGACAGCGGATGACCTAAAGGCCACAAGGCCAATGGCAATTCCGGCAGCAATGGCGATCAACTGACCTGTGACGCCGCCGACGTAGAGGGTCACAGCCAACGCAAAAACCGCGAGAGCAAGACGCGGAATGTCCGGGGTCAGACTGCGCGCCATGCCGATGAGGGCATGTGCCACGACGGCAACCACAACCGCCTTCAGACCTTCAAGCAGCCCGGGAGGGATCGCGTCTCCCAACTGCACCAAAGACAAGGCGGCTGCTGTCATGAGGACGGCGGATGGCAAGGTGAAACCAGTCCATGCCGCAAGGGCGCCCCACGGTCCTGCCTTGAGCATTCCAATTGCCAAACCGACCTGACTGGAGGCAGGTCCGGGCAGGAACTGGCACAAGGCAACCACATCCGCATAGGCCTCGTCGTTCAACCATCTGCGACGTTCGACAAACTCATCACGGAAGTAGCCGATATGGGCCACGGGACCGCCAAAGGCTGTGAATCCGAGGCGCAGAAACGCAAAGAAAACGTCCGATATCAAATTATCTGCGCTCCAGTAATCCGCTGATAGCCACCGAATCTTTACCCCAATTCTGCATCATTGGACCCCAAGTTAGACGTCCACGTGACAGTTCGGCCAGTTGCGACGGCATCTGGTCGGCCGGGATCCCAAAGGTTCAGCAGCGCTGCACATGAGCTCGACCGCATCCAGACTGGCAGACCTCGCAGGATTGCTGCGAGACAAAACGCCGGAGGGCCGTCGTGCTCTGCTCGCCTGCGTGACGGATCTTTATCTGTCTGGCTCGGAGAATTGCAGCGACGAAACACGGGATGGATTTGGATTGCTGCTGGCAGATATCGCCCGCATAGCAGGCCCTGACGCTCAACAGGCGCTGGCGCAGTCTTTGGCCGACGATCAAACACCACCGGCGAGCGTGGTGGACTTTCTCTTGGAGCAGCCTGGCTGGGTCGCAGCGCCGTTTCTGGCAGCAACACAAACCCTTGATGACAAAGCGCTGACCGAACTGGTTGACCTGCATGCCGCCGCTCACGCTGCAAGCATTGCACAACGGCAAGGCCTCTCGTCGGTGCTGGTTCGCAAGATACTGACTACGGGCAACGATGCCGCGCTTGTGAGCCTCGCAGAGAACCATGACGCACCGCTGCAAAGGGCTGACTTTGAAACGCTGAAGGCAGCTGCTCCCGCCCTCCCTCATCTTCAGGCTGCTCTCGTCGACAGAAATGACCTCCCAGCGGACGTTGCCGTTGGCCTGATGTGGCATATCGGTCCGCATCTTGGACGTCACGCCCTTGACCAGGCACTGGCGGTGACAACAGACGCTCTTGCCTTGGCTATCGAAGCTGCAGCCGCAATTGGCATGTCCGAAGGTAAGGCGACACCTCACCCGGAAGAGGCAGCTTCTTATGCCGTGCAAAAACACAGCCGGCGCGAGTTGAAAGAGCCTCTTGTGGTTAGGCTCCTGCGCGATGGAGACATGGACCGGTTCTACGCCTGCCTGGACAAGCTGACAGATATTGATCGCGCGACCGGTGAAGCCATCATGGCCGAAAAAAGCGGCTTTGCGCTCATGGTCGCCTGCCGCGCGGCCGGGTTTGCGCGTTCCACCTTCTCAACGCTCGTGCGTCTGGGAGAGAACGGGGCCCAGCGATCCACAGAGCAGACATTCGACCTCATGTCAGCCTTTGAGAGACTGGATGATGCTTCTGCTGAAAGACTGCTCGGCTTCTGGCAGGTGCTGTTTGCAGGTGCGGGGCTGCTAGTCGCTGACGAGGCGCGTGACACAAGAGCGGCAGGCTAGACTGTTTCAAAACTCTCGCGCATCGATCAGGCGCTAGTGCCCACTTGCTTGGGTGGCTCAAATATCTCCGGCGCACCGGCGGGCAGGCTTTCCAGATAAATGGATGTGGATGGGAAGGCAAAGCCAGTGCCG
>JBCBUN010000125.1:0-5733 GCA_039818145.1 Pseudomonadota bacterium | reverse complement strand
AGGTGATCTCAATGCCCTGCCCCAGAACCTCGCTTTGGTGTACCGGTTTACCCATGCCGTGGTGAACGCGGATTACAATGCCGGTGAAATGCGCGAGGAAATTATCAGGCTCTATGGCGAAAAGGGTCTGGCAGACATGGCGGCCGTCATTGCTGCCGGCCAGGTGTACCCCTCGCTCAAGCGGACACTGGGCTTTGGCGAAACCTGCCTCAAGGTGACCGTCGACCAACATGACGTTGACGCTCACCGTCTGGGAGCCAAAGCTGCAGCATGAGCCGCACACACCGCACATCAGTCGATGAACTTGACGCCTTCGAGCAGGTCCGCCCAGACCTGCTGCGGCTCGCCTATCGCATGACAGGCGGCCGCGCGGAGGCAGAAGACATTGTGCAGGACGCGTGGCTGCGCTGGAACCGCGCTGACACCTCCGAGGTGATCAATCCCAAGGCGTGGCTCTCGCGCACTGTCGCGCGGCTCTCAATTGACCATCTGCGCAAGGTCAAAACCCGCAGGGAGACATATGTCGGTCCCTGGCTTCCCGAACCGGTGGCAACTGACATGCCGACACCAACGCCCGAAGACCCCGGCCATGCGGTGGAACTGGCACAGGACGTCTCGCTCGCCTTGATGTCGGTTTTCGAGACCCTGAAACCCGAGGAACGAGCGGCGTTTCTTCTGCGGGAAGCCTTCGACATGGACTATGGCAACCTCGCCTCGACCTTGGGCAAGAACGAAGATGCCTGTCGCCAGATGGTCTCCCGCGCCAAAGCACGGCTGCGCGCCAATCGCCCGCGCTTTGAAGCCACCGATGAGGAACATGAAAGGCTGCTCATAGCCTTTGCCACGGCCGCCCAGGCAGGTGATCTGTCTGCTCTGACCCGGCTGCTGACACCTAATGCCAGCCTCACATCAGATGGAGGAGGCAAGGCAACCGCTGCTCTGCGTGTGCTGCATGGCGCTGAAGAAGTGGCCAAGGTGGTGGCCCATATCTCGGTCAACGCTGATGCACTCAAGGGGGACATAACCCCCTTGCGGATCAACAATCGCCCCGGCTTCTACATCCTGCTCGAGGGCAAGATTGAAGTCTGCTACTCTATCGATGTGGAAGACGGTCGCATTGCCGCGCTCTACATCATGCGCAACCCGGACAAGTTGCAACGCCTGCTGGACCCACCGCTGGGTAACGCCTGAGCCGATTTCTTCGACGCCTCAGGCCTTCTTCGCTTTTTCACGCCGGGCGATTTCGCGGGCCTTGTCCACAATGACATTGGCCTGCTTGATGGACGCTGCATCAATCAGCTTGCCGTCGAGCGATACGGCACCTGCCCCGGCTTTCTGACTGGCTCTCATTTCCTTCAAGATGCGCTTGGCCTGCTTCACATCATCAGCCGGCGGCGTATAGAGATCATTGCCAAGCGCAACCTGACTTGGATGAATGGCCCACTTGCCCTCACACCCCAAAATCGCCGAACGACGCGCCTGTGCGCGATAGCCATCGGGATCAGAATAGTCCCCGAACGGCCCATCGACCGGGCGCAGACCATTTGCCCGGGCGGCAGCAATCATCTGCACCATCGGTGTGTGCCAGAGATCCTGCCAGTGGAAATCCCGCTGTCCGTTTTCATCCGGGTCCAGAAGAATGCCGTAGTCGGGATTGGGTCCGCCAATATTGGTCGTGCGCATGCCCATGGAGGCAGCGAAATCTGCCGCACCGAAATGCAATGCTTCCAGTCGCGGGCTCGCAGCGGCAATCTCATTGACGTTGGCCAGCCCCATGGCGCTTTCGATGATGACTTCCAGACCAAGTTTCTTTTTCCGGCCTGTTGCGGTTTCAATCTGCGTCACCAGCATGTCGATGGCATAGATATCCGCTGCCGTTCCGACCTTGGGGATCATGATCAGGTCCAGCCGTTCACCTCCCTGCTCCATGATGTCGACCACGTCACGGTAGCAGTAGTGGGTATCAAGGCCATTGATGCGCAGCGACAGGGTTTTGTCCCCGAAATCCTCTTCATTGAGCGCCTTCACGGCCTTTGCGCGGGCGTCCACCTTGTCGTCAGGCGCCACCGCATCTTCAAGGTCGAGCGAAATGACATCCGCAGGGCCCTGCGCAGCCTTTGCAAAGAAGTGAGGGCTGGAGCACGGCACAAACAACTGAGAGCGGTTGAGACGGGACGGCGCGGCCTGAATGGACGTGAAGCTCATGGCGGAAGGCTCCGGACTGGCTGAAACTCAAAAGGGTGAGGTGAGTCATGCGTCACCCGCCAAACGCCGTCAACCAGACACAGTCTGGACCAACCAGCCCCTGCGTCAGCTTCGCTTTCGCGTGGCCAGCGGGTGATGATCCTGCACAAGGGCTGCCATACGGGCATCCAGCACATGCGTGTAAATCTGCGTTGTCGAGATATCCGCATGACCCAGCATCTGCTGCACCGACCGCAAATCTGCCCCGTTAGCCAGCAGGTGCGTTGCAAAGGCATGACGCAGCGCGTGCGGCTTGACCGCCGTCACATCGACACCTGCATCCACCGCCAGTTGTTTCAAAAGCTGCCCCAGCCGCTGCCGCGTCATGTGCTGTTCCGGGTCCGTGCCGGGAAACAGCCAACGGCTATCCTGATTGCGTGCTGACAATGCAAGCGCGCGCGCGGGTATCCACTCCCGGATGGCATCAAAGGCTGCGGGCGTGAGCGGCACCATCCGTTCCTTGTTGCCCTTGCCGCGGATGAGCAGAACCCGGTCATTCCCCCGCGCTGCTGCGAGCGGCAGACCAACCAGTTCACTGACCCGCATGCCGGACGCATACAGCACTTCAACAAGTGCCAGGAGCCGCAAAGCCTTGCCGCGGGTTGTACCCTGCGAGGAAACTGCTGCCTCCCGAGCCGTTGCCAGGAGCTGGGTGACATCTTCCTCGCTCAACGTCTTGGGCAGAGGGCGACCAAGCCTCGGGGCATCCACCACACCTGTTGGGTCATCATCGCGATGACCTTCACCCAGAAGAAAACGATGAAACTGCTTGAGGGCAGACAATCGACGTGCCTGCGTGCGGGCTGACAGGCCCCGGTCCGCCAGGGACTGCAGATAGGCACGCACCTGACCGCTGTCTGCATCACCCAGACCACCCGGCGCGACGAACTGTGCAAACTCATCAAGGTCATGGGCATAGGCGGTGAGCGTGTTGGCTGCGGCACCACGTTCAGCCACCAGCATTTCTAGAAAAGCATCTGCCAGATGGGCACCCGGTCCACGTAAACGTCGGTTTGCGGCTTTGCCCTTGGCCTTGGTCCTAGCCTTCGCCATGCGCCCGCGCAATCAGGGCCTCAACCGCAATTTGCCGTGCATCTTCTTCAAGGCCCGAGCGCACCAAAGCCGTAATGATGGCGGCGAGCGACCCCGGCGTCAGATCCGATGGACGTGTCTGCGCCAAAGCGCCGTCACTCTCGATCGAAGACAGGGCAGTAAGCGTTGCCAAAGCCGCTTCACCTGCCCGCCTGTCCTGTGCAGCAACACGCAATGCCCGCAGCGACTGCTCGTCAAGGCGCACACCAGGCATCTCAGCGTCATCAAACTGCGCCCAGACGACCTGCGGCACAGGCACACCAAGAGACGCCAACGCCTGCATCTCAAACGCTGTCAGCCATTTGGCTTCCTGGTCATCTTCTTCAAGACGAACTTCAATGGAGCGCAGGGCAACGTCGGGGTTCCAAGGCAGTACAAATGACGATTGGGCTGGTGTGGCAATACGCACCAATGACTCAAGCCGGGCAATTTCACCCGGTGCGGTTGTGGTCGCGATACCGATCCACCCATCCGCCCGCGCAGCATCGCCCAGCAAGGCCAATGCTTCAGTCATGAATACCGAATTGTCCGCATGCGCCATTGTGGGCGAGATGGCACGCAGTGAACCAGCAAAGGCAGGGAGTGTGGCTGGCCACAAATCAACCGGGGTTTCGTCAAACGCAGATGCAATGGCGCCAAGACGTGTTGTCTGGTCCGGCGCCTCAAGGGAAACAGCAAAGGCACTCACGCGCGGATTGCTATCGCCGGCCCCCGCCACAATGGCCTGCCGATAGATCTCAGCCAGATCACGCGCCGAGAGCAACGACCGTGCGGCGGCGGCCTCCGCTGCATCCAGACGATCCTCCCATGTCAGGCCTTTGTCGTTTGCGAGGGTTGTCAGCAATGCAGGTTCAACGCGCGCGACAATGCCTTCTTCAAGAGGCACGCCGGCCTCACGCGCCAAAGCCAGATGCAGGCTGGTGAATATTTCATCGTCCGGCACGTCCAGCGCCGGGCCACCGGCCGCACGCGTGGCAAGCGCCACAAAGGCCGTGTCGCCCAATTCGTATTCACGCACCAGATCAACCGAGAGCAATGCAGCCACATCCATGCCCGCACGCGCCTGACACAATGCGCCAAGTTCAAGTGCGAACCGGGCGTAGCTGTTTCCCGCGTCGCCTTCCGTCGGCAACCGCGTGAGGTAACCGCAGGCCTTGTCTGTGAGATCAAGCGACAAAGCCGCCCGCGCCGCGGGGGTTGCTGTCTGCGCAGCAAGATCTCCCGCAGGCACAAGACCCGCCATGCGGTCTACATCCAGGCCGAACCCCGCACCGTAGAGCGCTGCAAGCCGAAGCCCCAGAATGGAGCGGCCGCCGCTCGCACCCTGAGGCAAGTCCCCGCGCGAAATCAAAAGACGACGAAACAGATTCCCAATAGCCGCCGACGGCGGGGGCGGCGTCAAAGCCGCCAGGCCATCCTCAACTGTCAGCCGGCGGCTGCCAGCCCACAACATGGGCGACAGCCCTCCTTCAACGGGACCGATAAGGCCGATACCTTCGTCCGCCACGCTTGAAAGCCGCGACACTTCGATGCCCGTGCCTTCTTCGCCGGGGCGCGCTGCCAGGGATTGCGATCGTTGGACCGGCGGGAGCACGACCCGCTCACCGGAGGGAAAGAACACATCCGGCGTGCTGTCACCGAACACTTCAGGCGCTGCAAGTTCCGGCGGAAGGGAACCGTCCTGCGAGCCCGGCAATGCTGCACCGGATGGCGGCAACAATGACCTTGGACCTTCGGAGCGTGCCAGCGGTGTCTGATTGGGATCAAGAAGCTGTTCGGTGAGACTTTGGCCGGGTGGCTCCGTTGCCGGTGCGTTGCCGTCCAGCGGTACAGGTTGGGCCATCGCACCCATGCTCCATGTGCCCGCAACAAGCGCAAGGGAGGCCACATGCAGCAGTGTCTTGGGCGACACCTTATTCGGCGAAGCTGTCATCAGGCAGGGTCACTTCCACGGTGGCCGTCTGTGGTTCAAGGCTTGAGCCCATCACAACCAGCGCCGCGAAACCAGCGCCGAGCAGAACAATAACGATTAGAAGAATGCGCAACGCGGTCATGGAAATCCGGGGCCTTTTTGCTTTTGTTCAAATGGAACGTCGACATCACAGGACCCAGCCTGCCAAATCATCAATTCACATTCATGAACCATATCATGCGCGGCGCTTTCACCTACACTCAACCAACCTCTTAGAGCAGTGATTTGGCCGAATTACGGCATATCTGGCGCTCACCCCTCGTCTCGGCATAGATTGCTGGTTCGATTGATCATGAAGCCTTCAGCACCCGACACGGACGAAATGCCCTCTGAGACCACCCACGCCCCGGCGACACCCTCCCCTTCAAGCGACGGTGCAAGCAATGGCTCCGGCCAGCCTTTTGGCGGCAAGGCCATTGTTCTTG
>JBCBUN010000124.1:0-5765 GCA_039818145.1 Pseudomonadota bacterium | reverse complement strand
ACTTCTTGGCGACCCTCAGGATGATCTGCATTCGGACATTGCCGCCAACACCTATGTGCGCAGCGTGGAATCAGATGAATTGCCGCAGCCATCTCAGTCGCTGACCGGTAATGCAGCTCTCAATGCTGCCATCTCATTGGGCTTGAAACATGGTGTGCCCGTAGAGGCATTTCAGGAGGCATTCTCGGCCCTTCCTGCATCTGACGGAAGTGATGTTCTGGGGAGTGCTCTTTCTACGTTGGCCGCATCTTATCTTGGCCAATCGGCTTTGCCGGACGCGGATTTGGCATCATCGGACCGATCCGGTGGTGAACCGGGTCTTGCCGCTACTGATGTCAGCGCGCCTTTCGTGCGCGGAACCCACACACGTTCAAGTCATGTTCAAGACTCAGAGGAGATTGGGGCCAGCACCGACTCATCGGTGCCGGACCCTTCACGAGCTTTCGGTGACCCGGCCCTTTCGCCCCCCAGCGTTTCAGGCCGCCCCCGAGAGGAATAGCCCACTTCAAGAAGGCGCGAGCAACCAAGCCCCCCAAGCGCGGTTTTTCGCATAAACAAAAATACCCCAAGACGACTAAAGGGCTCCTCTTTACGAGGAGCCCTTTTTCTGTCTGCCACTGTCGGCGATACGAGTGTCTATTCTTTCGGTGCCGTAGACCGGATGTGCAGTTCGCGCATCTGATGTGCACTGGCTTCTGCCGGGGCGCCCATCATCAAATCCTGGGCCTGCTGGTTCATGGGGAACATGGTCACTTCGCGCAGGTTTTCCTCGCCGGCCAACAGCATCACGATGCGGTCGATGCCTGGTGCGATGCCGCCGTGCGGGGGTGCGCCGAAGCGGAAAGCATTCAGCATGCCACCGAACTTTTCTTCCACGACTTCCGGACCGTAACCAGCAATCTCGAAGGCCTTCATCATGATTTCCGGGCGGTGGTTACGAATGGCACCTGACGACAATTCAATGCCGTTGCACACAATGTCGTACTGGTAGCCGTTGATCTCCAGAGGGTCCTTGGTCTCAAGGGCTTCAAGGCCGCCCTGAGGCATGGAGAACGGGTTATGAGAGAAATCGATCTTCTGCTCGGTTTCATCAAACTCGTACATGGGGAAATCAACAATCCAGCAGAACTCGAACCTGTTCTCATCAATGAGCTCGAGCTCGCGGCCGAGCTGCTGGCGCGCCTGACCTGCGAAATCCACAAAATTGCCTGGAATGCCACAGGTGAAGAACACCGCATCACCCGCGTTGAGGCCAAGCTCCGTGCGCAGGGCTTCGGTGCGTTCGGGGCCGATGTTTTTGGCAAGTGGGCCTGCACCAACAATGCTGCCCTCTTCTTCGCGGAAGAAGATGTAGCCCAGACCCGGCTGACCTTCCTTCTGCGCCCAGGAATTCATCCGGTCACAGAATGCGCGACTTCCACCACCTGGTGCAGGGATTGCCCAGACACGCACCTTGTCATCTGCCGCAATCTGTCCGGCAAAAACCTTGAAGCCTGAATCACGGAAGGTTTCCGTAGCGTCAGACATTTCAATCGGGTTGCGGAGGTCTGGTTTGTCGGACCCATATTTACGCATGGATTCCGCATACGGAATGCGCGCGAATTTTTCTGACACCGACTTGCCATTGCCGAACTCAATGAACACATCGCGCAGTATGGGCTCAACTTCCTGGAAGATGTCTTCCTGCTCCACAAAGCTCATTTCGATGTCGAGCTGGTAGAATTCACCCGGCGACCGGTCTGCGCGCGCGTCCTCATCGCGGAAGCACGGTGCGATCTGGAAATACTTGTCAAAACCCGCAACCATGATCAGCTGCTTGAACTGCTGGGGTGCCTGTGGGAGTGCATAGAACTGCCCGGGGTGCATACGGCTTGGCACCAGAAAGTCTCGTGCGCCTTCCGGTGAAGACGCCGTAAGGATCGGCGTTTGGTACTCGCCAAATCCTGCCTCGGTCATGCGTCGGCGCAAATCTGCGATGATGCGTGATCGCAGGACGATGTTCTGATGGATGCGTTCGCGGCGCAGATCGAGGAAGCGATAACGAAGACGCGTGTCTTCGGGATAGTCCGTATCTCCGAATACCGGCAGCGGCAGCTCCTGCGCTTCTGACTGGACTTCCACCGCCGTGATGCGGATTTCCACCGCACCGGTGGGCAGCTTGTCATTTACCGTTTCATCTGATCGGGCGACGACCTCGCCTTCAATAGTCACAACCCACTCTGAGCGCATTTCTTCAACGGCAGGAAAAGCCGGGCTGTCCGGGTCCGCCACGCACTGCGTCAGGCCATAATGATCGCGCAGATCAACGAACAGCAGGCCGCCATGGTCACGTACACGATTGACCCAGCCAGACAGTTTTACAGTCTTGCCAACGTCTTCGGCACGCAGCTGGCCGCAGGTATGAGAGCGGTAACGGGTCATGGCGGGAAAAGCCTTGTCAGTCGTGGGTTCAGGAGGGCTCGCCAACCTGAGCAAATCAGGTTTGAGCGGTTGCGGCGGAGAAGCGCATAGGGGCGCGGGTGTTGTCAAGATTCGAGCCGCCAATCAGCCTTGTCTACAGGGACTAGCGACAATTTGCGCGGGTTCAGTTATAGCATTGAGATATGGACATTATTTCTACCACAGAGGCCCTCGACGCGGCCTGCGCCACCCTTTCCAACGAAACCTATGTGACCGTCGATACGGAGTTCCTACGGGATTCCACCTATTGGCCGGTTCTCTGCCTTATTCAGGTCGCTGCGCCGAAGGGCGACGCGCTGATCATTGATCCGCTGGCGGATGGCCTCGACATGACCTCGTTTTATGCCCTGATGGCCAATAAATCGGTCATCAAGGTGTTCCACGCTGCCCGTCAGGACATTGAAATCTTCTGGCATGAGGCCAAAACACTGCCTGATCCGCTTTTCGATACGCAGGTTGCGGCGATGGTTTGTGGATTTGGTGACTCTGTAGGCTACGAGAACATCGTCAAGCGGGTTACCGGTGAACAGGTGGACAAGTCCTCCCGTTTTACGGACTGGAGCAAGCGCCCTCTGACCGAGAAGCAATTGCGGTATGCGGCTGCCGACGTGACCCATCTGCGACAGGTGTATGAGCATCTTGCTCGGCGCATTACGAAATCCGGCCGTGCTGAGTGGGTTGCTGAAGAGATGGCCATTCTTCAGGATCCCGATACCTACGAAGTGAAACCTGAGAATGCCTGGAGACGGCTCAAACTACGCAATCGGAGCCGCAAGGCCGTAGCCGTGCTCATGGAGGCCGCCGCATGGCGCGAACGGGAGGCCCAGGGACGCAATGTCCCACGCGGGCGCATTCTCAAGGATGATGCGATCCAGGAAATAGCAACGCAGGCACCGACCTCAACCGAGGCATTGGCAAACCTGCGAGCCGTGCCTCGTGGCTTTTCCCAGAGCCGCCATGCCAAAAGTCTTTTGGATGCAGTCCAAAATGGGCTCAACAAGCCATCAGGTGACGTCCGGATGCCGGATGCACCTGAACCGCTTCCTCAAGGGCTTGGACCGACGGTCGAGCTTCTCAAAGTGTTGCTGAAATACAAATGTGAGGCCCATGACGTTGCGCAAAAGCTCATCTGCAATGTTGCTGACCTCGAGCGGATTGCGGCAGACGATAACGCGCATGTATCTGCATTACGTGGGTGGCGGCGTGAGATATTCGGAAATGATGCCTTGGACCTGAAACATGGGCGGCTGTGTCTGGCCATAGAAAACCAGGTGATCAAACCGGTCCGTCTTGAGCAGAAGGCGGCTGAGTAGCTTCTGGGTCGCTAAACGTCAGACACCTGAATGTCAGCCTCAACGCCCATTGCGCGTGCCAGTGCGGAGAGGCGTTTGGCTACTACCTCACCCAACAGGTCGCGCTTCGCGGATGGGACCAGCAAGGTGAGCATGCCCGGCTCCGGCTTGAGCCTGAAGCCCGTTACAAGTTTCGGCGCGCCAGCTGAAATTGTATGCCCAAGCCGCAGGGCCAGGCCAACTGCAGAGGCGCGACGCGTCCGGTCCTCGTTCAGCAACGCCAGCACATGATCATAATCGCCCGTGCCAAGACCGCTGCGATATCGATTTGCGACCGCGAGGCTCAGATACACGCGACCGGGATGGTCAATGCCAGACATCGGCGCACGCAAGATTTCTGTGAGGACGTGCTGAGACCGATAGTCCGGGTGAATCCGCCAGGCCATGTCGCTGAGATGGCAAGCTGCTTGGTGGAGCCGCCGCTCATCCTCATCAGCCGTCATCAACGGCCCGGTCTTGAAGAGTGGTGCGGTAAAGCGCTCCAGCTCTTCTCCGTGTTCTGGGAAGCGCCCAAGGCGGCGACCGACGCCTTTCGACCAACTCAAAAGTGGGTCGACCCTGCGTTCTTCCTCAGTGAGGCGTGCATAAAGCAGACCCTCACGCACACCATAGGCAGAGATAACCATCTTGGAGGCGCCGACGGTCTCCAGCGTCTTTTCAAGCACTAACGCTGCATAGGGCAACGTCTCAAGGCGCTTTCGAGAGATATCCGGCACGCGCTCCAGTGACTTGGCACTCTGACCGGAAACAACCCTTGCGATCTCAATGGCTTCACTTTTGCGGACTGAATAGGCCTGCAGAATACGCAGCGGATAGTCTTCGCCATGCATGTGCATCCGCGCCAAATTGCGCCAGTTGCCGCCCACCGCATAGAAATTTTTCGCTGATTTCTCTGGCTTCCAGTCCATCTTACTGAATGCGTCGATCACCAGTTTTCGGGCCTTGCTGATGTCATTGCCCGACAGGTCCATCAATCGGAGGGGTCCCACTGGCAGTGTCACACCTTCGCCATACCGGCCGTTGGCGATATCCACCAGTTCAAGACTGCCACCACCCAGATCACCCACGATGCCGTCTGCTTCGGGGAAGCCCGCCAGCACGCCCTCGGCGGCATACCGTGCTTCATCCTGGCCGGAGAGGATGGAAATTCTGGCGCCACACAGATGCTCAGCGCGTTCGATGAAGTAGTCTCCATTGGACGCTTCACGCACTGCAGCGGTTGCCACCGCATCAACATTGGAAATACCCAATGCCCGCGTCAGCCCACGAAAGCGCGCCAGCGCCGCCAGCGCGCGGTCAATTCCCGCAGGGTCCAACTGGCCGGTTGTGCCAACCGTACGGCCAAGTCCGCACAATACTTTTTCATTGAATATGGGGATGGGTGTGCGCCGATGATCCGCATACACCACAAGGCGTACCGAATTCGACCCGATATCGATGATGCCGACCCCTTCGCTCAGGTCAGGCACCTCGCGCAATTTCAGCGCGGTTGGCATACGCGTCCCCCACACAGCACTCGCTGCTTGGTTGTCTGTCGCCGGCAAAGGCCGACACCAGACTCATACACCAATTCAGTCGGCAGATGTGCGGAAACGAAACTGCTTGGGCAGGCTTTCTTCAAGCGCTTTGCCACGCCCCGAGAGGCTCGGGTTTGTCATGAAGTATTCGTGGGCGTTGAAAGGCTTTTTGTCGTCGCTCAGCACTTCACGTACATAGGAGCCATCGGGCATCAAATCCCAGCTTTGGAGATTGTCTTCCAGATTGGCAACCATGATCTGGTCAAGAATCTGCTCATGAACGGTGGCGTTTTCCACCGGCACAAGGGTTTCAACGCGGCGGTACAGATTGCGCGGCATCCAGTCAGCGGATGATATGTAAATCTTGGCCTTGGCATTGGGCAATGTGTCGCCGTTACCGAAACAGACCACTCGCGAGTGCTCCAGAAAACGACCC
>JBCBUN010000123.1:0-5797 GCA_039818145.1 Pseudomonadota bacterium | reverse complement strand
TCGGAGTGTTAGCGGGAAACATTAAAAACAGGTGAAATAGCGTGCGTTGTCGGTAACCACACAACCAGTGGGCCTGTGACCTTCGCCATCACCTATGGCCCGAATGCTACCGTCGATGATGGTATGATCGGGTAGGTACACACCCACTGGTTGTGTGGTTACCGACAACGCACGCTATTTCACCTGTTTTTAATGTTTCCCGCTAACACTCCGAAACTATCAGGCGCTATCCCTTTTGCGGGGCGCGCCCAGTTTTTCCGGGGTGGGGAACCATGGACGACCTTCTACGCGAGTTTCTGACAGAGACTTTTGAAAGCCTTGATGTTGTGGACGTCGAACTTGTGAAGTTCGAACAGGATCCCAACAACGAAGCCATTCTGTCGAACATCTTCCGTCTGGTGCATACGATCAAAGGCACCTGCGGCTTTCTTGGTCTGCCCCGTCTGGAAGCTTTGGCCCATGCCGCTGAAACGCTGATGGGCAAGTACCGCGACGGCGCTGGCGTGACCGGCGACGGCGTGACCATCATTCTTCATACGCTTGACCGGATTAAAGAGATTC
The DNA here is from genome assembly GCA_039818145.1 of Pseudomonadota bacterium. Taxonomy (GTDB): domain Bacteria; phylum Pseudomonadota; class Alphaproteobacteria; order CGMCC-115125; family CGMCC-115125; genus Pyruvatibacter. Next base: position 5,236 of record JBCBUN010000123.1, on the reverse strand, counting down.
TCGGTGAGCTTGAAGCGAATGAGACCGAACCTGCCGGTGATGACACGGACCTGATCTCCCAGCTCGAAGCCTTTTCGCTTGCCGCCGAGGCCGGTGGCGAGGCGCCGGCAGAAGCGGCTGTCGAAGAAGAAGCCCCGATTGTGGTTCAGGAACTTGAGCGCGAGCTGAAGCCCGGCGAAGTGTCCCTTGATGAACTCGAGCGCGCCTTCCAGGAAGCCGAAGGTCCCGACGACATGGTTGTCGCAGCCCCTGCTGAAGAGGTGGTGGCTGAAGCGCCTGTTGAAGAAGAGAAGCCTGTTGCCGCTGCTCCGGCGAAGCCCGCTGCTGCGAAACCAGCTGAAAAGCCTGCGGCCAAGGCAGCGCCGAAAGCTGAAGAAGCAACAGCCCGGGAATCGTCCGTTGCCAACCAGTCCATCCGCGTGAATGTGGACACGCTGGAAAACCTCATGACCATGGTGTCTGAGCTTGTGCTATCGCGGAACCAGCTTCTTGAAATGGTTCGCCGTCTTGATGATTCAGAATTCAAGGTGCCTCTGCAGCGCCTGTCCAATGTGACGGCCGAGCTGCAGGAAGCAGTGATGAAAACGCGGATGCAGCCAATCGGCAATGCCTGGCAGAAGCTGCCGCGCATCATCCGCGACCTGTCCAACGAGCTTGGCAAGAAGATCGAGCTCAACATGGAAGGTGCAGATACTGAGCTGGACCGTCAGGTTCTTGATCTGATCAAGGATCCTCTGACGCACATGGTTCGCAACTCTGCGGACCACGGGCTGGAAATGCCGGATGCCCGCCTTGCGGCCGGCAAGCCGGAAACCGGCAAGGTCACCCTGCGCGCCTATCATGAAGGCGGGCACATTATCATTCAGATTGAAGATGATGGTCATGGCCTCAATACGGATCGCATTCGCGAGAAGGTCATCGAGAACGGCATTGCGACAGCAGCCGAGCTTGAAGAGAAGACCGAAGCGCAGATTCACAAATATATCTTTGCTGCCGGGTTCTCCACAGCGGCGGCCGTCACCAACGTCTCCGGCCGTGGCGTGGGCATGGATGTGGTGCGCACCAACATCGAACTGATCGGCGGTAATGTTGATCTGGTCTCCGTGGCCGGCAAGGGCACGACCTTTACGATCAAGATTCCGCTGACGCTGGCGATTGTATCGTCTCTGATTGTTGAATCAGGCGCGCAGCGCTTTGCCATTCCGCAGCTTGCTGTTGTTGAGCTTGTACGTGCCAAGGCTGACTCCGAGGCACGGATCGAGAAGATCAACGACACGCCGGTACTGCGACTGCGCAGCAATCTGCTGCCGTTGGTCTATCTTGATGAGCTCTTGCTGCTCAACAAGAACCGCAAGCCGGATGAAGACGGCAATGTACCGCTGCCAACCGCCGAGCGCAGTGAGAGCTTCGTGATTGTGGCCCAGGTCGGCACGGCACAGTTCGGCATTGTCGTGGATACAGTTTTCGATACCGAGGAAATTGTTGTGAAGCCCTCAGCCTCCATGCTGCGGGATATCAACATGTTCTCGGGCAACACCATTCTGGGTGACGGCAGCGTCATCATGATCATTGATCCAAACGGCATCGCCCAGTGCGTCAGCCGCGAGGTTGCCGCACAGCTTGAAGATGGTCCGGACCTGGATGGTCATCTCCTGGACAACGAAAACACATCACTGCTTATCTTCCGCGCAGGCGGTGGCGAGCCCAAGGCGGTGCCTCTGTCTCTTGTGACGCGCCTTGAAGAGGTCGTGGTTGATGAGATCGAGATGTCTGACCACAAGCCGGTGGTTCAGTATCGCGGCAAGCTGATGCCGCTGCAGAAAGTGTCTGCGGATCAGGAAATGGTGGCCGAAGGTCGCCAGCCGATCCTGGTGTTTACGGATGACGGCCGGTCCATGGGCCTGGTGGTTGACGAGATCGTTGACGTGATCGAAGCACCGCTCGACATGGACATCACGTCTGACACGCCTGGCATGCTTGGCAGCGCCATTGTGCGCGACAAGGCGACCGAGATTATTGATGTCGGCCACTTCCTGACACTGGCATTCGAAGACTGGTTTGCCCGTGCGGACGGTGATCGCACCGACGAGCCAGCATCCAAGCGGGTGCTGCTGGTTGTTGACAGCCCGTTCTTCCGCAACATGCTGGCACCATTGCTGAATGCTGCCGGGTACCGGGTGACCACAGCTGCTGATCCTCATGATGCCTTCCAGCTGCGCGACGCAGGCGCTCGCTTCGACATCATTGTCAGCGACATCGAGATGCCTGGCATGGACGGCTTCGACTTTGCTGAAGCCGTGAAGAACGACGCGGCGTGGGGCTCTACACCCATTGTAGCCATGTCGTCACGCACGTCGCGTGAAGACATTCAGCGCGGACATGCGGTGGGTTTCTCGGATTATGTGGCGAAGACTGACCGCGACGGGCTGATTGATGTCCTGCGTGAGACACTTCAGAACGAAGGAGCAGTGGCATGAGTGCGCAGGACACCAACGGTCTGATCGACCGCAATGAGAGCCTCATCAATCTTGATGGAAATCTCGTCGAGTACATCACCGTCTTTGTGGGTGACCAGCTCTTTGGAATCCCTGTGACCGTGGTCCAGGACGTTTTTGAAGTGCAGTCGCTGACCCGTGTGCCGCTTTCGGTCCCGGAAGTGCGCGGCGTGCTCAATCTGCGCGGCCGCATCGTGACGGCCATCGATATGCGTATCCGGCTTGGTCTGCCAACGAACGAAGAAGGTGCTTCGCGTATGGCTGTGGGCATTGAGGAAGGCGGAGAAGCCTTTGGACTCATGGTCGACAGTGTAGGGGAAGTATTAAGCCTTCAGGCGCAGGATGTGGAACGCAGCCCGGCGAATCTTGATCCGCGCTGGCAGCAGGTTTCCAGCGGTGTACACCGTCTTGAGAACGATCTGATGGTCGTTCTGGACGTGTCGAAGGCGTTGGAACTTCAGGGTGCTTCCGCCGCTGCCTAAGCGGGCGGAACGAACAGTTGTTACATATCACCCGCGGCGTGGTTGCTGCGGTGACCAAGCAGAAGGCCTGAAATTCCATGAAGACATGTCTCGTTGTGGATGATAGCCGCGTGATCCGAAAAGTCGCGCGCCGTATCCTTGAAGAAATGAACTTCAATATTGAGGAAGCAGCTGATGGTGCGGCTGCCCTTGATGTTTGTGACGGCAAGATGCCGGACGCGATTTTGCTGGACTGGAACATGCCGGTCATGAACGGGCTGGATTTTCTGCTGGCCCTTCGCAAGCGCGATGGCGGGGATGCGCCTGTCGTTGTTTTCTGCTCCACGGAAAACGACATGCAGCACATCAGTGAAGCAATCAATGCCGGCGCCAACGAATACATCATGAAGCCGTTTGATCGTGACATCGTTCAGGCGAAATTCGCCGAAGCAGGTCTGGTCTAGCTTCATGGATCGCGCGACCACCATATCCACCTCACAGGCTGCCCCTGTCGCAGCCGGCGCAGGCGCAGTTACGTCCGGCGCTGCAGCGAATGCTGTTCGGGTGATGGTGGTTGACGACAGCGCCGTCATACGCGGGCTTGTGAAGCGCTGGATTGATGAAACAGACGGCCTTGAAGTGGCTGGCTCCTGTTCCAACGGCAAGCAGGCCGTGGATCAGGTGGGCACCGTGAAGCCCCATATTGTGATCCTTGATATCGAGATGCCACAGATGGACGGGCTTGAAGCCCTGCCGGGCATCCTTGCGGGGTCACCGGGCACCAAGGTCATCATGGCGTCTACCCTGACGCTCCGGAACGCGGATATTTCTCTCAAGGCCCTGTCATTGGGGGCGACTGACTATGTCCCCAAGCCGGACAGTGCGCGCGGCATTGCCGGGTCAGAAGAATTCCGCCGCGAGATTCTTGTCAAAGCGCAGGCGCTTGGTCGATCGGCTCAACGAGCCATGGGCGCCGCAGGCTCCACAGGCACTGCGGGGGAGGGAGCTGGCCGCGCCACGGCTGCTTCCAAAGCTGCACCGGCACGTCCTGCTATTCCCCTGGGACCAGCACCCGACAAGATTGAAGTGCGCAAGGCATCCAGCGTGCCGCCGCGCATTTTGGCCATCGGCTCATCAACGGGTGGACCTCAGGCGCTGTTTGACGTGTTTGAGAAAATCGGTCCGGCGATCGGCGCTGTTCCGGTTGTCATTACCCAGCACATGCCGCCTGCCTTCACAAAAATTCTTGCAGAGAAGCTGGGCAGACTGTCCGGGCTTCCCGCTAAGGAAGGCGAAGACGGTGAACGCCTGCAGGCGGGCCAAATCTATGTGGCGCCAGGCGATTATCATATGCGGTTGCGCAAGGATGGACCGGGCGTGGCCATCGCACTGGACCAGGAACCGCCGGTGCATTTCTGCCGACCGGCAGTCGATCCGATGTTTGAAAGTGTTTCCAAGCTCTTTGGCCCGGCCACGCTGGGCGTGGTGCTGACGGGCATGGGCCATGACGGCCGCGATGGAGGCCGCATCATTGCGGACGCCGGCGGCACGATCTACGCCCAAGACGAAGCAACAAGTGTTGTCTGGGGCATGCCGGGTGCTTGTGCTCAAGCAGGTATCTGCGCGGCTGTTTATCCACTGGACCAGATTAGTTCGGCGATCACTCGCCAGTTTGCCGGGAGGCGATAATGACGCCAGACGAGTTTGAGTTTCTATCTGATCTGGTGCGCAAGCGGTCCGGTCTGGTGCTGTCCAGCGACAAAACCTATCTGCTTGAGAGCCGCCTGACACCAATTGCCCGCAAGGCTGAGCTGGGGGGTATCCCCGAGCTTGTGAAAGCGTTGCGTGCGAACAGCAACGGGGCGCTGGCGACAGACGTGACCGAAGCAATGACGACGAACGAGTCTTTCTTCTTTCGGGACAAGACGCCGTTTGATCTTTTTTCCAATACCGTTCTGCCGCACATGCTGGCCAATCGGCCGCAGCGCAAGGTGCGTGTCTGGAGCGCTGCTGCCTCGACAGGGCAGGAAATCTATTCCCTTGCCATGCTGATTAATGATTGCGCCGCAGCCAAGGGCTGGACATTCGACCTTCTGGGAACGGACCTGTCCCGCGAGGTGCTGGAGCGCGCACGCCAGGGCATGTACACCCAGTTTGAAGTCCAGCGCGGTCTGCCGATCCAGCTGCTGATGAAATACTTCAAGCAGGTGGGTGAGAGCTGGCAGATTGATGCCAAGATCCGCAGCATGGCGACGTTCAAGGAAAACAACCTTCTTGAGC
>JBCBUN010000122.1:0-5865 GCA_039818145.1 Pseudomonadota bacterium | reverse complement strand
GGCACGTTGCGATTGGCGTAGGCCTGCTCGCATTGGGCATAGCGCTCGCTGCCGACCGCGTAACCGTCTCCCTCATAGCTCTGCTGCATGGCCTCCCAGAAGTGACCTGGACGGGCGAACTCTTTCAGCTTCTGGTCGTGCGGCAGGCTGTCCCAGTATTCCTGCACTTCATCGCGCAGGTCTTCATCGACACATATGAGCCGCCCGAACTCATCGGTTCGTCCGCGCGCCTCACACTCCGCTGATGGTCCTCGGAAGGTCCCGTCCGCATTCCACTGGCTGGCATTTTGCTGCCAGCTCTTGGTACGCATTTCGACGCACTTGTCGCTTTGCGCTGTGCCGGCGCGGAAGCCCAAAAAATCGCAGTAAATGACGGCTCGCCATTTCTCAAATGGCGCTTCGTGAAGTGAGCTTTTGAAATAGCTCGGCATGTCCCGCCACCACCGTTCAAAGCGCTCCTTTTCCACGTCGTTCATGGTGGTCATGAACGCACGTAGCTCTGGCGTATAGTCGGCCGCACTTGCAGAAGGCGTTGCAAACGCCATCAAGGCTGCCAGAAGAGACAGAAAACCAAAACGCAATCGCATTAGATATTCCTCCCGGTATTTTTCGGCCGCTGAGGCTAGAGTACTGCTAGCCGCAGATCAGGCGACCCCATTTATCGGTCTTGTTGCGGGCAATGCATTCTTCTGACGGACCCTTGTAGGATCCATCCGCATTCCATTGATCCGCGGTCGCCATGCGCTCCTTGTATTTGGTCTCGCGGCATTCAGCGCCTTCCGCCGAACCAATTCGGAAACCAAGTACGTCACACACAACCGTGGGGCCCCATTTACCCAATGGTTGGCTGGACAACTCGGATTTCATCGATCCTGGTGCCTGTGACCACCACCTCTCAAACCTATCTTCCGTCATGCCCAACTCGGCGGCGATGTCAGAAAGGGGATACGGATAACTTTGAGCATTTGATGGTGTCGAAACCGCACCAACCAATAGTACTGAAGCCAAAAAAGCGGCTGTAAACAGATTACGCATACTTCCTCCCGTCGGGGCGTGCACGCCCACTTAGTAAGTTATCCTAACTAAATTTGCAGGAGGTGCAAACACTTAGTAAATCCGTCCTACTGATTGGGATCAGGAGGACCCTTGAGTTCCACCGTGTTGCCGTCCGGGTCTGACAGGTAGAGCGACGGGCCAAAACCTCCCGCGCCATAGCGCCGGGCTACATCACCCACCTCCACACCGTTGGCGGTGAGCCAGTTGCGGATGTCCTGTTCATCAAATTCGGCAAGCGACAGGCAGAAGTGATCCATGTTGTGGCCGGATGATCCAGGGGCAGCGCCGCCGGCGCGGCCAAGCTCACTGTCCACATCGACCAGATCGACAAGGCTTGCCCCGGCGCGCAGCTGCACAAGGCCAATGTCCAAACGGCGCTCGACCTGCATACCAAGCACGCCCTCATAAAAGGCTATCGCGCGCTCCGTATCAGCAACACGAAGGACGACATGATCAATGGCAACAAAGTCCAGCATCTCGGGCATGGCACACCTCATTTATTTGTCTGAGATCAGCGTATCAGGCTTTGGCAGACATTCGCGCTGAGGCATACTCAACTGCAATGACAAATGTTGGTCCAAGACGATTTTTGCAATGCGTATCGATCGCCCTGTTTTTGGTGATGACGGGAACGGTGGCTGATCGGGCGCGCGCGAACCCAATCCTTGAGGATGGCCTGTCGCGTCTGGCGGGTACGCTTGGCGCTGTTCACTATCTGCGTACGCTCTGCCGACCCAGTGAAGGGCAGAGATGGCGCAACCAGATGCTGGACATTCTCTCGTCAAACGACATTGATCAGTCGTCACGCAACGCCCTGATTGGGGCGTTCAATGCCGGCTACGCGCGACAGCAATCAGCACACAGCCGATGCACTGCTGCTGCAGCAAATCTTGGCAATACATATGCCCGCCAAGGCGCGCAGCAGGCGCGCCAGCTGGCAGGTCGGCTGGGCAACTAGTTTTTAGAGGCGTGCAGCCAGGTCCACCGCACGGGCCAGCTCGCCCGGGCTGACTTCCCCGTGCAACACTTTGCGCACGCCGTCATCTGCCAATGACTGGAAACCCTTGTCCGCTGCCGTTGCACGCAGGTCTGCAATGCTTGCGCCTTCGGCAATCAGGTCGTTCATTTCGTCATCAATGACCAGAACTTCCGAGATCACCGTCCGCCCGCGATACCCGGTCGAGCGGCATGAAGGACACCCGTTGGGATGATAGACCGTGGGCCGATCAGATGGATCAAGCCCGAAGATGAAGCACTCGTCTGCGCTGGCAGTGCGGGATTGTTTGCACACTGAGCAAAGACGACGAACAAGGCGTTGCGCCATGACCGTGGTTATGCGTCCTGCCAGATGACGAGGGTCGTCGACCATTCCGATGAGTTCGATCAATGCTGACAGGGAATCCGGCGCGTCCATCGATGTCAGAACAAGACGCCCAGCTGACGCGGCATTTGCTAACGAACGCGCAGCGGCCTTGCCATCTATCTTGTCGAACAACAGGACATCAGGATCCTGCGCGACAACATCCGCAATCAGCGTCTGCGGGTTGTTTGCCTGCTGGGTGGTAACCTCAAGCTGGCTTACCAGCGGCAGGCGATAGCCGATACGGCGCTCAACTGTGAAGATGGAACGTTCTGCCGCTTTCATTTCACCCAGCATACCGTAGAGGCTGGTCGTGCGACCGGATGCGCGGCCACCAGCAACAACCACCATGCCCGATGGCCGAACCAGTGAGCGCAGTACCAAAGCAGATGAATGGTCTGACAGGCCGATTTCACCAAGAGACATGGGGTCGCGCGCGATCTCGCCCATGCGGATCGTCATGCGTTCGCCATTCAATGTGTCGAATGTCTTCAGTGAACAAACGAAGAAGCGGTCACCGAGACGCATGGTGAATTCGCCGGGCTCCGCACCCTCCTGATCCGACGCACCATCCAGACCGGCAAGATTGCGCATATGCGTGGCGATGGGCTGCCAGAAGCGCTTGTCGATCGAGGATGACTGCTGCATGGCACCGTCAACCCGGTAGCGCAGGCGGATATAGCCATCCACAGGTTCAAAATGAGCATGGCTGGCATCTGCACGAACCGCATCGAGCAAGGCTGCATTGACGAGCCGCACGGCAGGATCCGCCCACACGGTAGCCTCCGCGCCGCGTTCTTCGGTTCCATGGGCCAGGCCCTTGAGAATGCCTTCCGCCGACATTTCGTGATCGAGGACGGCCTCGATCGTTTCATCCAAGGCGTCCTTCGGCCAGAAGCAGGGCTCCACACGCGTACCTGCGGGAAGGTAGGGACGCAGGTCCTCAATGCGGTCAATATCTTTGGGGTGAGCAATCGCCACCATGATGGCGCCATTGCCACGGGACACCGGAAGCACCTGTGCTGAACGGATCAAATCCTGCGGCGCAACCTGAATGGCTTCAGGGTCGATAAGTGTGTGCAGGGGGTCATGTCTCGCGTTTTCGGTTGCCTGTTCCTCACCGCCTTCAAACAGATCAAGATCAGACAGGATGCGGCCCAGCAATTTGTGCGGGCTGCGCTCCTGCTCGGCAATGGCAGCATCAAGACCGGTGCGACTCACATAGCCCAGCTCCACCAGGCGCTCGCCGATTGGTCGCTGCATGTCGCCAAGTGCGGCCTTTGAACGGATGCGTGACGAGGCATCTGCGATCTCTACCTGCGCTGCGATTTCAGGATCGGTGACTTTGATTGCCGGACTCGGCACTGCGGATAGGGATTGTTCAGGCGAGCCCCCGGTGTTTGTTTCCGGCATTCCAGCGGCGCTGATGGGCGTGACGCTTGCGGACGGCGTTGCGCGTTTGGGTGGAGTAACACCGGCAGAGCGGATCAGACGTTCAATGCCACGATCCACGTCATCGGGTGCATCCAGTTCGACAAATTCCTCCGCAGCAACATCCACATCAATACCCAGATCATGGATGTTCAACGACGACGCATCACGCGGCTTGGCCCGGTCAGCGGGTGGCTGACCACCTGTTTCAGAGTCACCGGTATTTTTCTTGTCGAAGGTCATGCTCATCGACGCCCCCAGAATCCTGCTGCACTCACCATGTTGGATATCCAACCGGCCACACAAAACTTGTGCCGGGCAGCAAGGCGCGTTTCAAAACCGGCCTTTGCCCGGACCATTCATGCACGAATATGCAAAGGCCGGGCCGATCCCCATCAAGGCTGGCACGCACCAGGCTACCCCTGCCCGGCCCGCGGATCGTAACAGCAAAGATGCTTTTTGCACCAGTCACTTAGCTGGTTAATACGTATCCGGCTCAGATGACCGGCCCAAAGCTACCGTCTGGCCTGAAGGGCCTGGATTTGACGTTAGATCATGGCCTCAATCAGGAATGGCCCTTTGCGGGACATTGATGACTTGAAGGCATCGTTGAATTCCTCGGCGGTTTCGCAGCGGACAGCCTCAACACCCATGCCGTTGGCAAGCTGGGTCCAGTTCAGTTCCGGATTATGAAGATCCAACATGGAAAGTGCCTTGGGGCCTGGATTTTCTGCTCCCACGCGCATCAGCTCGATATTGAGGATGGCATAGGACCGGTTGGACAAAATGACGGTCACCACATCCAGCTTTTCACGTGCCATGGTCCAAAGCGCCTGCAGTGTGTACATGGCTCCGCCGTCGCCATGGAAGCAGACGACTTTCTGATCCGGACAGGCGAGCGCTGCACCAGCAGCCAGCGGAAGGCCCTGACCAATGGCGCCACCGGTAAGGGTCATGTGGTCATGTGGAGCAGCAGTCTCCGTGTAGATATTTGTAAAGAGCCCGGCTGTTGCTCCTTCATCCGACACCACCGCGTCATCGGGAAGGAAATGGGCAATCGCCCGGCCCACGCCATCCGCATCAAGGGTCCCGGACGCAAGGTCAGGCTTCGCGAGTGCCACATGCTCAGATGCCTGTGCGGGTGCCCCTACAGCTTCCGCAAGAGCTTCAAGTGCTGCCAGGCCGTCCTCTTCCGGGCGCGCAAGAACGAGTGTTTCTGCATCCGGCGGCGTTAGCCAGCTTTCCTTTCCAGGGTATGCAAAGAACGCCACGGGGTTCTGTGAGCCACACAGGATAAGCTGTTCAACTTCGGCAATGTGCTCAACTGCCTGCTCTGCAAAATAGGGAAGGCGTTCGATCTTCACGCGGCCTGCACCGCGCTGCATGCGTGGGGTGAAGGTGTCACACAGAATACGCGCACCTGTTGCTGCTTGAATGCGCCCGGCAAGTTCAAGACCGTCTGCCAGCAGTGTGCGGCCGCGCAACAGGATGGCAGATTTCTTTCCATTCTTGAGTGCCGCGGCGACCTTGTCGATTGTGCCACCATCGACCTCGCTGAACCCGGCTACATCAACCGGGTCTGCTGCGCCATCAGCGTCTAGCCATGCGGTATCAGCGGGAAGAATAAGTGTGGCGATACCACCCGGGGCGCTCATGGATGCTGCGTATGCCCGAGCACCTGCAGCGGCCACTTCATTTGCCTCTTCCGGGGTTTCCATCCAGACGGAGTTCGGACGAGCCACACTGGCGATGTCCGACGCAAGCGGCGCATCGTATTGACGGTGGTAGGTCGCGTGCTCACCCACGACGTTGATAATTGGCGTGGCCGCACGGCGGGCATTGTGCAAATTGGCAAAACCATTGCCGAGGCCCGCACCGAGATGGAGAAGCGTCGCTGCAGGTTTTCCGGCCATGCGTCCGTAGCCATCGGCTGCGCCCGTCACAACACCTTCAAACAGACCAAGTACAGGTCGGATGCCGTCTATTCTGTCCAGGGCCGCCACGAAATGCATTTCGGA
>JBCBUN010000121.1:0-5952 GCA_039818145.1 Pseudomonadota bacterium | reverse complement strand
AGTCGATGCATTCTACGGCATTGAGAAGCGCCAGACGCACTAGCTCACCTTCGCCCCCACGGAACAGATTTTCAGGCTAGGACACATCAAATGAGCAACACCAAACCAGTTGCCTTCATCACAGGCGCTGCCGGCGGCGTCGGGCTGGCGACAGCAGAAAAACTCGACGCACTGGGTTTCGCGCTGTGGCTGACCGACCGCGAGGGCTCTGCCATCGACACTTTGGCATCCCGCTTCCCTAGCGCGCGCATCACTGCCGCTGATCTGGCCGACACCACCCAACTAGAAACCCTCTGCCAGGAGATTGAAACTTCGCCGGGCCAACTTGAGGTGGCGTTCATCAATGCCGGCATTGTCGTGCCGGGCAGCGTACCGGAGACAAGCCGCAGCACGATTGCAGCTCACCTAAACATCAACCTGTTGGCAGCTGCCCTGCTTGACCACGCCTGCGCAGCAAAGATGAAACAGCAAGGCTCAGGGCACATCGTCAACACCCTGTCCGCGGCAGCCATGGTTGCTCTGCCCGGCTCTGCGGCCTACAGCGCCAGCAAGTTTGGCCTGCGTGGATTCACCAACGGACTGGCTGCAGACCTCAAGCCGTTCGGCATCAGCGTCAGCGGCGTCTACCCCAACGCCATCGACACGCCCATGCTGCGCGAAGAGGCCGCCAGCGGCGGCAGCGTGCTCAACTTCCTGAGTGAACCTGTTACCGCTGACGATGTGGCAGATGCCGTCATCAAATCCATTGCAGGCAAAAAGCTTGAGTATTTCGTGCCCAGGGGTGACAGCCTGACCATGCGGTGCGTTGCCGCCGCGCCCAGGCTCATGACCTGGTTCTATCCCCTGCTCGAAGGCAAAGCCATCAAGGGCCGCGATGCCTATCTCAGGAAATACAATCTGACGCCGAGGGCCTGAAACCACGTCGGCCAAGGGCAACTGGCAGACGGCCCTTGAAAACGCTCCCTCATCCCCCTAGCTAATTGACCAGCGGTCATTAATATGATCGGCGGCAGGTTCCAAGCCGTGACACTGGGCTCAAGGGGAGTGATGGATATGTCTGACCAGATCAACAAAGACGCACCGGTTCTTGTGACAGGCGCCTCGGGCTATATCGCCCAGCAGGTAATCCTGTTGCTGCTCGACAAAGGCTACAAGGTCCGCGGCACCATCCGGTCCCTGGACAAGGGCCCGGCACTCAAAAGCCTGCTGGCCACACAGGACCCGCGCGCCGCAGACATTGAGCTCTTTGCCGCCGACCTGACATCGGACGCGGGCTGGGACGAGGCTGTCGCAGGCTGCGCTTATGTGCACCACATTGCCTCCCCCATTCCCCCGGAACTTCCCAAGGACCCCAATGAGCTGATCGTCCCGGCCCGTGACGGCGCCCTGCGCGCCCTCAAGGCCTCGAAGGCTGCGGGCGTCAAACGGGTGATCATGACCTCGTCGGTGGCATCCGTGGCCTACGGATATGACGACCAGCCGGAGATTCTGACAGAGGAAGACTGGTCGAACCCGGATAACATCAAGGACAACACCGCCTATACCCGCTCCAAGACCATCGCCGAAAAAGCCGCCTGGGAATATCTCTCAGGTCCTGGCCAGGGTCTTGAGCTGGCCACCGTCAATCCGTCGGCTGTGCTCGGCCCGGTTTTGAGCGGAGACTTCTCGGCTTCCGTTGAAATCCTGACCCAGCTGATGGGCGGCCAGTTGCCTGCTACCCCGCGAGTCGGTTTCCAGATCGTCGATGTGCGCGATGTGGCAGCCACCCATGTGGCGGCCATGGAAACGCCCGGTGCCGCAGGCCATCGGTTTATTGCCGCGAGTGACTACTACTGGTTTGAGGACATCGCAAAATTGCTCCGCGAAGAATTCCCGGCCCAGAAGAAGAAGATCCCGACACGCAAACTGCCGAGCTTCCTGCTCCGCCTGCTGTCGATCTTCAACCCGGTCATGAAACAGGTGGTGCCCGAACTCGACAAGAAGCGCTTTGTCTCCAACGACAAGGCCCAGTCCGTCCTCGGCGTCACCTTCCGCCCCGGCAAAGAAGCCATCCTCGCCGGCGCGCAGTCCCTCATCGATCACAAGGTCGTCTGACACCTTCATGCCTGAAGAACGTACCCGCCTAATCCCGGCGGGTGCGTTCCAGGCGTTTTTCGATTTCGCGCTTTTCCCAGTCCGGGCTGAGCAGCGACATTACCTCGAAGACCGACAGGCCGTGCGCGGCAACGCCAACGCCCCAGCCGAGCATCGGCCAGATGAACCAGGGTGTGGTGATGCCCGTGAACAAATTGATGATGAACAGCCCGAAGATCACGACCGCATAGGTCGCTGCATGGCTGTAAAAGGCCTTCAGGTCACGCACATAGCGGATCGCCCGGCGCTCTTCTTTTGACAGTTCGTTGGGTGTGTACATGGGAGCCTCCGTTGACAGGGTGGATACATCCACCTCGAAGACCGCAGCCAGCGCTGTAAGAGTTTCCAAGCTTGCCTTGTCGCCACGCTCGAGCCGCTGAATGGTGCGTACGCTCAGCCCACTGACTTCCGCCAGTGTCTCCTGCGACCATCCCTTGTCGATCCGTAGCTTGCGAATAAGCACCTGAACTCTCTCCATCATGTGTCGGTTGCGGTGCTGCCAATCTGCGAAGTCTCGCAGACCATCACCACGTCACCACCCCGTCACCAACCTGACAGCGATGCGTCACACGCCCGAAAAACCGCAGAAAATCAGGTTCTATGCGCTAGAGACCCAGCACGCGCTTGGCAATGATGTTTTTCTGGATCTCATTGGTGCCGCCATAAATCGACTGTGCCCGACCTGCAAAATAAGCGGAAACGGATGGCGGCGCGTAACTCGTAAGCGCGTCCTGCGACCACTCAGGCGATGCACAATCGGGGCTGCCGATCTGGGCTGCCCGGCCACAGGCTTCCACCATGAGCTCCGTGATCCGCTGATGGGTTTCCGTCGCCAGAATCTTGACCGTCGACGCTTCATTGCCCGGCGACCCACCTTCTGCAACGGATGACAGAATGCGCAGCACGGTTGTTTCCAATCCGTCCACGCGCATTTCGGTGTCAGCAATCTTCAGCTTGAACACTTCGTCGTCATAGAGCGCTTCATTGCCGCCCATGGGTGCCGCCTTGGCGATCTCCTTGAGGTCGGACAGCATCTTCCGCTTGGCGCCGATGCGCGCATAAGACGTCCGCTCATTGCCCAGAAGGTAAGTGGAATACTCCCAGCCCTTGCCCTCTTCGCCGATCATGTAATCAACGGGCACACGCACATCTTCAAACACCACCTGATTGAGATAGTGCTTGCCGTCGATGCCGATGATGGGCACCAGCGTCACGCCTTCACGGGTCATCTCGCAGCACACAAAGCTGATGCCCTGCTGCTTGCGTTCGCCCTTTGAGGTCCGCGCCAGCAGAAAAATCCAGTCCGCATGCTGGGCGGCCGACGTCCAGATCTTCGTGCCGTTGAGCACAAACTCGTCTCCGTCACGCACCGCTGAGAACTGCAAGGATGCGAGATCAGACCCCGAGCCGGGCTCGCTATAGCCTTGCGCCCAGCCCATTTCGCCCGAGCGGGTGGGCCCGAGCCATTTTTCCTTCTGTTCGTCGCTGCCGAAATTGAAAATCACCGGGCCGACATAGATGACGCCCATGGGTGTCACGGTCGGTGCACCGGCACGCTCAAGTTCCTCATCAAAGATGTATTGCTCCTCGATGGACCAGCCCGGCCCGCCAAACTCCTGCGGCCAAGCAGATGCCAGCCACCCCTTGGCCCCTAAGGCCATCTCGGCCTTGCGGACTTCCGGTGTGGTCAGCGAGTAGCCGGCGCGCACTTTCTCCAGAATGTCCTGCGGGTAGTCATTGGCAAAGAAGCTGCGCACTTCCTGCCGAAACGGCTCAAGGTCCGCGCTGAAGCTCATATCCATGGGGTCGTCTCCCGAATAACCGGGCTCCGCTAGGTCGCGGGGCCTCTAATATCTGTTCGGGTCTACTTTACCGCATGTACCTCATAAATCACGCCACCATCTCAGCTCCGGTCCTGGCTCATCACGCCCATGCAGGCGGGCGAAAACCATGTCCGATTTCGACCAGCGTCGTTTCGACCAGTACGATAGTCTTCGACATCGCCATCAACTGCCCGAGACCGCCATGCATATTCTCAAACGTGCGCTGCGTTACACTTACATTCCAAGCCCCATTGGCGACCTGCTGGTGGCCGGTGATGCAGACAGCCTGCACCTCATCAGCTTCCCCACCGGCAGCAAGACAATCCGCCACGCTGACCATTGGCAGCGCGATGATGGAGGATTCACCGAGGTAGCAAACCAGCTCGACGCCTATTTCGCCGGCGACCTTACGGAGTTTGATCTGCCTTTGACTTTGGATGGCACCGACTTCCAGAACCAGATATGGCGCAACCTTGCCACCATTCCCTACGGTCAGACGGCCTCATATGGGGAGATGGCAAAGAAGGCCGGGCGTCCAAAAGCAAGCCGCGCCGTCGGTGCCGCCAATGGCGCCAATCCATTGCCCATTGTTCTGCCCTGCCACCGCGTGATCGGATCGACAGGGGCACTGACAGGCTTTGGGGGCGGCATGGATGCCAAGAAGTTTTTGTTGAACCTGGAAGGCGCCCTGCCGGACTCACCGGCCCAGCCTTCGCTATTTCGGTAGGCACCAGATTCACTGGCGGCTACTTGCCGTAAATCGCAGCGTTCCAGATCTCTGCTGACACCTTGCCAATCACCGCCGGATCGTCAGGCATATCGCGCATCAGATTGTCATTCGCCAGCGCATTGTTCATGAGGATGAGGCTGCGGGCTGTCAGGTCGGGGTTTTCCACCTTGGACCGCCCAAGCATGATTTGCTGTCGGATGAACCGCGCTGTTAGATCAATGAAGTAGTCGATCACCCGCGAGCGCCATTCATCATGCACCTGCTGGCTGCTGTTGGACGCGCGGGCCAGCGCCATCATGCCGGTGCGGTGCTTGTCCATGGCCACAAACATGGTGGTGAGATGCGCATGGGTATCCGCCAGGTAATCATCTGATCCGTCCCCATTGAGCCAGTCATCCACAGTTTCGCGGATGGCACCCTCAAGGCGGCCCAGGAACCCGAGCGCCAGCTCATCAACGCTTTTGAAGTAGTGATAGAACGACGACCGCGTCATGCCCGTACGCTGCATCACGGCATCTACCGTCAGCGCATTGAAATCCATTTCCGTCAGCGCCGCCTGGGTCGCATCGATAATCTCTTCGCGCGCCATTTCCGGTGTACGGCGGATGCGCTGGGCTCTTTCAGACATGACGGGCTTTCTGCTGCATTTGATGACCTCTCTTAGCCTGCTTGAGTCTACGCATGCAATTCCTTATTGACAACCCGTCAATAAGCCGTCATGTTAGCGTCAACAGGCAGAACAAAAGCGCCAAACGGCGGGATTGGGAGAGGGTCGTCATGAACATGCACACAAATGAGTTTGCATCCGGTGGATCAAACGGCTGGGCCAAGGCAGGCACACAGCCGCGCATCGCCATCGTGGGTGCGGGCATGTCTGGCATTGCAGCCGTCGTGAAACTCCGCGAAGCCGGGTACACCGACCTCACGGTCTATGAAAAATCGGACAAGGTGGGTGGTACCTGGCGCGAAAACCAGTATCCGGGCCTTTCCTGCGATGTGCCCTCCCGCTGGTACTCCTTCACGTTCAATCTCAACCCAGACTGGTCGCACCGGTTTTCCTATGGCCCCGAAATCCAGGCCTATATGGAAGAAACCGCTGAGAAATTCGGCGTGACCAAGATCGTGAAATTCAACACGCCCGTGACTGACCTCACCTATGAAGGTCCGCAGTGGAAACTCACTGACGGCAATGGCGCCGATGATCTGGGCTGCTGTTGATCCGGTACCAATGATGCCGACCTTGCGACCTTCAAGTTTTACCGAGTG
>JBCBUN010000120.1:0-5952 GCA_039818145.1 Pseudomonadota bacterium | reverse complement strand
CACCCGCACGCACTTCGGTGAAGGGAATACCCTGCTTACGCAGATAGGCGCGTACTTTGCCCGTGTAGAGGGATCCCGAAATCCCATAAAGCGTGTGTGTTCCGTCAACCATCAACATCCGTCTCCCAAATTGGCGACGGGGAATATGGCATTCAGAGTGTCAATAGTCTAGAGGCAGTCAGCCAGCCCAATTTACTCCGGCTTTGAGACCTGATGTCGCCACAGGATGGTATTGTCCAGCTTGATGTCCTCGGTCCAGATCAGTGATGCGGACGGGACCCAGTCGATGTCGTTGTATCCAAACCGCGCACCGATTTCCTCGACGGTGTACTCAGTGGCATTCACCCAGCCGGTATCGTCAAAGTCGTCAGTCATCCACCCATCCGGTGCGTCCGTTGCATAGAACTCACAATCGGCAAGAGGTTGCGTGGACTTCTCACATTCCGGATTGAGGGGTGCCCTGTGGATGACAAGACCACGCCAGTCACCGGACGTGGTCGCGACCACCTGGCCGCTTTCGTTTTCAGTGACCTGTGCGATGAAGCCGCCATCCCCGATCTGCTGGAAGACTGTAAAGCTGTCACTGACCGGGAAGAGACCAAAGAAAGAGCCGATATATTCAAGCCCGCTGTCATTCTCGATGTAGTCGCGCGTCACCACGGAAAGCGTGAACGGATAGGTGGCCCGAAAGGTGAAGGTGTCAGAATTGAACGAACGGATCTCTGTCACCGGCGTGCTGTCCTCTCCAACAAGGTCTCCATTGACGTAAAACTCAAACCAATTGTCCGCCCAGACCGACACTGTGAACTCGCGTTCACTCCCAGGTTCGGATGCGGCAGCAGAAAGGCCGGTGCCAAAGGCCAGCGCAAGTGTGGCAATGGCAAGTGTGGCAGCGCGTTGAAGTACATATAGGAGCTTCATGTTCATTGCCGTCTAGCCTTTCCATAGGAAGCTGGGGCCGGGCAGGTCACGACCGTCGTCCGGGCCAACCTCAGCGTCAATGAGGGCGTTCAGTTTCGCGTTGAGTGCCAGGAACAGCTCATCAGGCACCTCGCCGGTCGCGGCCAGATTGACGGTCTCGCCGGGGTCGGTCTCCAGGTCGAACAGTTCCAGGTCATTGCGGGCCGTGAGCTCTTCAAGCGTCTCCGGCCGATGATGCTCGCGCGGTGAGAAATATCGCGCAAACTTGTACCTGTCAGTGACGAGGCCACGCATGAACCCACGCGCGCTGAGGTCGGGCAGCAAGCCCGCGTTGGCCGGTGCTCCGGCAAATGGAATGCCCGCGTCTGTTGCCATCCTCTGAAACGCACCGCGTGCGAATTCTGCGTCCAGATGGTGGCTGACACTATATGTCACAAGCGCGCCACTACCTGACCGGCTACGCTGGGTCGTCTGTGTTGTCAGATCTTCTGACATGTCGAGGCCCCGAATGGCTGCATACCGGTCCCGGACGGTTGTCTGCTCCATGCCGACCAGGCCCAGCATCGTGGGTGTGAAGTCCACGGCCGACGCAATGCCGGAGTTGCTTCGCGCGGTTTTTGCGTCCGGATGCATCACAACAAAGGGGACGCCAATATTCTCTCGGTACATCCATGGGCCCTTCTGACGCAGGCCATGAACGCCCCCCATCTCGCCGTGATCAGATACCAGAACGACAACTGTGTTATCCGCCTGGCCCGTCGCGGTCAGTGCATCGAGCACGGTGCCCAGATGCTGGTCCACGTCCCGGATGCAGTTGTTGTAGTAGCTGCTGAACCTGATCCAGGCCTCCGCGTTGTCATGCGGCATGGTCCCGTAGAAGTGGTCCATATAGGTGTCATAATTGGCCTGTGCCGGCACCTGTCCCGCATAGTTTGAGGGCCTGAAATTGCGTGGCAGGTCGCCGGTATGATCCATGGCATAGATCGGATCGTCCGGCTGCGGACGAACCGGGCCGGGCACGGCATTTTGAACCCGTGTCTGAGCCTGATTGCCCGTCGCATCGAGAAACATGATGTCATGTGGATTGACGAAGCTGACGGTCAGTGCCCAGGGCTGGTCCAGAGATGTCGCCGTCGTTGACAGCCACTTGGCGGCATCCCGCGCAATGCGCCCGTCATACTTCCAGCCGGCATGATCGTCGATGATCTCCGGTCCCCAGCCGTAATCCGCATACCCATAGGCCTCCAGCGCATTCTTGCGCTCCGCCGAGTCACCCCAGGCAATGTCCTTGGGCAGTTCATGGAGATGCCATTTGCCCTTGTACGCCGTGTAGAAACCCGCGTCGCGCAGCATGTGCCCAAGTGTTGGGATCGCCGGGTTCAGCGGCCGCCCGATAAGCGGCACATTTGTATTGTCCTGCACATGCGTGTGCTGCACATGCTGTCCGGTCCAGAAGACAGACCGGGACGGCGTGCACAGCGGGGTTGTCACGCTTAGGTTGGTGAAGGACGTGCCCTGGTCGGCGATGCGGCAGTGGTTCGGCAGGTCAAGGTCGTCGGGCAGGGTATCCCACACACGTTCCTGATCGACCATGATGATCAGGAGGTTCAGGTCCTTGCGCGCATCGGGCAGCGGCGCATCAGCAGCCACGCCTCGGCTTGCTGTCGGCTCCCGCCGCCCGAAAGTGAGGCCTAAACCCGCAGCTCCCAGTGCAGCAGCACCGCCAATCACACCACGTCTCGAAAGCTTCGCCATCATCCACCCCAGCCGAGGATCATAAATGAGAATACTCTCAATAATGAGATTTATCTCATTTGTAAAGGTGCAGGCGATCTCGGTGTGGCAGGGCACGGGTTGCGTCCCGTGCCCCCAAATGTGTCACCCCACGGTCATCCGACCACGTAGCGCGGGTCGAGATCCTTGCCCCAGCTTTCCATCCAGCTGTCGAAACGCTTGCCATTGCCCGGGTCGTAGATGTCCAGCAGGCGATGAATGCGTCCATTGCGATAAGTCGCGATTTCCCAGAAGCGGGACTCGATCGGCGGCGAGTCGTTGTGCACAAATTTGAGCCCGCTATGAATCATGACGCGGTTACCCTCCTCATGAATGCGGGCGTCTATGCCGATGGTGCGCTCACACTTCTTGTCAAAGCGCCTTGTGGCCAGATCAAAACCATTCAGCACCGCATCGAGACCCTCAACAACGCAGTGGAATGAGATGTTCATCACTTCATAGGTGCAGTCCGGCGTGAAGAAGGGGCGCAGTGCGTCCCAGTCCCCACTTTTGTAGGCGCCTTCGAAGGCAATGTGCTGCTCGGCGAATTTGGCAAGCAAGGTCATGGCAGTGGTCCTTTCCGTGGAATGTGAAGGTGATTGGCAAAGTCAATGAGAATGCGGGCGAGCGCCTGTGGCGCGTCGCGTGCGATCAGATGCCCGGCCTCGGCCACGTGACGCAGCTGCACCTGCGGGCAGATTGTTTGCAGGTGGCGAACCTCTTCATCGGTCACCGGGCCGGAAGGGCCGGCACGCACAAGTGTGACCGGCAGTGTCAGCGACATAGCGGCGTCGGTCATCAGTCTCGATTGGCTCAGAATGTCATCGACCAATGGTGATTGGCTGAGCTGGGGTGCCTGTGCTGCCAGGAAGCGCCGCACTTTGCAGCCGTCCGGCGCCGGTACGGCGTCCACCAGCACCAGGCCGCGCACCTGATCCGTGTCGCGCAGACTGTGAAGCGCGAGCAAAGCGGCATAGGCCCCAAGAGAGGCCCCGGCAACAACAGCTGGCCGATGAGTGCGGATCATTGCCACCGTGTCGCGCCCGAAAGTCTGAATGCCGTCACCCGTGGACCCGGTACTTTCGCCATGTCCGCGCTGGTCATACGCCGTGCTGGTAAAGCCTGCTTCCCTGAGGTGCTGCATGACCGGTTGCCAAACCTGACCTGTCTCTCCGCCTGCATGAAGCAGAAGAAAGTCAGTCTGCAGAGCGTCACCCTGCGAGATCAGCAAAGCGTCTTTGCCATCAAGCTCGCGCCGGAGTATTTTGTTACCTTGAACCATCAAGGTAACATGATCACAGTACCTTGACATGTCAAGGTATAGATGACACCTTTCTTTCATGCAGGATCAACAGAACCAGCGCGTGCGGCGCTCACCAGAAGAAGCGCGGGCCCTGATCATCGCCAGCGCTGAGAAGATTCTCCTTCGTGAGGGGGTGCAGGCAGTGCAGGTGAGGGCTGTCGCCCGCGAAGCCGGTATGACGGATGCAGGCATTACCCATCACTTCAGCAACCGCGATGGATTGTTGACTGCGCTCCTGGATGACGGGGCGCGCAAGACGCGTGAGGCCATCAGCAACACCGTCGAAAGCTGGGTGGCAGAAGAACCTGATATCGCCCGCCTTGTTGAAACCCTGCATGAGCTTTACCGCAGCGGGTACGCGGCCCTGGCCCTGCAACTCCATAACAGCGGCTGGCAGGACACAGGCCAGCCATTGCTCGAGCCCGTCGTGGCACCCCTTATGGCCCGCAACAAAAATCCGCAGACCAGTGAAGAAGACCTGCGTGCAGCACTGGCGTCATTGCATCAGTGGCTGGCCCTGGAACCGTTGTTCGGGTCGCCATTCCGCCGGAGCGCCGGCCTTAAGCAGAACTCAAAAGTGAAACTGCAGCTGGCGTGGTGGATCCAATCGATCGAAGCCATGCTCGGCCCAACAAAGTGAGGCTGACTGGATGTCGAAGACTTACGAGGGCAACTGCGATTGCGGCCGTGTCCGGATTGAACTGGAAACACCAAATCCGCTTGAGGATCGTGCCGCCCGCGCCTGTCAGTGTGACTATTGTCAGCTCAATGGAGGCGTCTTCTTTTCAGATCCCCAAGGCCGTGCCGTCATCCATGGACAGGAGCATCTTATCTATGAGGCCCAGGGCTCAGAGCAGGCGCGCATGCTACTGTGTCGGGGTTGCCGCAGACTTGTCGGCGCAACATACATCCATAATGGCAAGTGTATTGGTGCTGTCTCCGCCCTCTTCATCGGTACGGATCAATGGCTCAAGGATGCTGTGCCGGTATCGCCGGAAAATCTGTCGGCTGAAGAAAAGACAAGTCGCTGGGCCAAACTCTGGATGCCAGTCGAGCTTCGCTAGCCGCGGAGCCCCACAGACATAGCGCACCATTCAGGCTGGCGTTCTCTCCCCTTTACCAAAGCAGGTCATCCCTCTCGAACCCGCGTCTAACAAAGGGGCGGCGCCAACAAGTGTCTAAAACTGACTTCAGTCATTTTTGATGTTGACTCATAACTGACGATAGTCATTATGAGGGCATGAAAATGGAAAACGACACAAAACAGACAGGTCTGAGCCGCTCCGAGCGCCGAAAGGCCTCAACACGGGCACGGATCGTTGAAGCAGCCGAGCGGTTGATGCGTGATCGTGGCGTCGAGGACGTGACGATCCAGGACATCACGGAAGCTGCCGATGTAGGCCACGGCACGTTCTATCTGCACTTCAAGACAAAGGGCGAAGTACTACGCCCGCTCATCCAGCATCTGTCAGATCAGGTCCATGTGCGGGTGGATCAGGCAGCCCATGGCGCAACAGACCCGGCCCTGCGTATGGCGCTTGGTCTGCGCATCCTCCTGCGCGCCATTGCCAAAGACCCCCTGTGGAGCTGGTACGCCCGCTCGGAAGCTTCGTTCAGCGAGTTGGTGTCGCGAATGGGAAATCCGCCTACTCAGGACATGCAGAACGGCCTGAAAAGCGGCCGGTTCGATATTGCCGACCTCGAGGCGACCCTCAGCTTCATCAATGGCGCGCTCGTCGGAATGATTACGTCACTCGACGAAGGTGCCCGCCCCGACGACACAGCGGACGCGACAGCTGAACTGGTCCTGCGCGTCATGGGTGTCTCCGCCGAAGAAGCCCGCCAGATCGTGGGTCAGCCACTTGAAACCCACTGACACCGTCATTGCCGAACAGCTCGCTTGGAACAAGCAGGAGAAAACCATGTCCAACACACACCTCGAACCGGCAGAACTG
>JBCBUN010000119.1:0-5979 GCA_039818145.1 Pseudomonadota bacterium | reverse complement strand
AACTCCGCCAATTCGTCGAGAAACAGCACGCCGTTATGGGCAAGGGAGACTTCGCCGGGCTTGGCCTTGATGCCGCCGCCGACGAGGGCTGCCATGGACGCTGAATGATGCGGGGCACGGAATGGCCGCTCGGGGCTAAGGGCTCCGCCTTCCAGAACTCCGGCAACGGACGCCACCATGGCGACGTCCAGCATCTCCTTGGGGCTCATGGGCGGCAGGATACCTGGCAACCGACTTGCCAACATGGATTTGCCTGCGCCCGGTGGGCCAACGAACAGCAGATTGTGAGCCCCGGCAGCCGCCACTTCGAGGGCGCGCTTGGCGGTTTCCTGGCCCTTGATGTCCGCCATGTCGGGCACCGCGCCCAGCTGCGGCGGCGTGCCAGGCCGAGGCACGGGCAGGACCTGAACACCTTTGATGTGATTGACGAACTCAAGAAGCGTTGCGGGCGCAATAATCTCAATGTCCCCCGCCCAGGCTGCTTCCGGCCCGCAAGTCTCAGGACAGACAAGGCCGCGATCGGCCGCGTTGGCCGCAATGGCGGCGGGCAGGGCGCCCGTGACCGGCGCGATGGTGCCGTCGAGACCAAGCTCGCCCAGCACGCACAGGCCCTCCATGGCATCCTGCGGGATCACGCCGAGGGCAGTCATTAAGGCAAGGGCAATGGGCAGATCATAGTGGCTGCCTTCCTTGGGAAGGTCCGCGGGCGCCAGATTGACGGTGATGCGCTTGGGCGGTAGCGCCAGACCGATGGCGGTGAGGGCGGCACGGACCCGTTCGCGGCTTTCGGCAACTGCCTTGTCACCCAGGCCGACAATGGTGAAAGCAGGCACGCCGGGCGAAATCTGGACCTGGACACCTACATCTCGTGCCTCAACGCCTTCAAAGGCGACAGTATTGATCCGCGCCACCATCGTCCTGCCCTCGCACCTGCGTGTTGACCGCCACGCTGTCTCCTTGAACCGCCGTCTGCAAATGTTCCGCAAGTCGAGGTCAACTTGACAACCGAGTAGGATTATCCCCAATCCACTTCTGTAAAATGGACCGTAACACGAACATTACAGGAACGCACGTTCTTCTTGATGGTTGTATGTTAACCTTTGGCGTTAACGAATGGAACGAAATTGGGCAGTCTGAAACCGGCGTCTGGCTGGGCTCAGGCCCGCTTGGCTTCGATCACGTCCCAGATCATGGCGGCGATATTGGTGCCGTCGAAACGCTCAATCTCACGCAGACCGGTCGGTGAGGTAACGTTGATTTCGGTCATGTAGTCGCCAATGACATCGATGCCGACAAAGATCAGTCCGCGCCGTTTGAGCTCTGGCCCGATGATCGCACAGATCTCGCGCTCGCGATCGGTCAACTTGGTTGCTTCCGGGCGTCCGCCCACATGCATGTTGGAGCGGCTTTCCCCAGCTGCCGGCACCCGGTTGATGGCACCGGCAATTTCACCGTCCACCAGAATGATGCGTTTATCGCCGGCGCGCACCGCTGGCAGATAGGCCTGCGCGATCAGTGGCTCGCGGTACATCTGGGTGAACATCTCAAGGAGGGACGCCATGTTCTCGTCGTCCTTCTTGACGCGAAAGACGCCTGCGCCGCCATTGCCGTAGAGCGGTTTGAGGATGATATCGCCATGTTCGGCTCGGAAAGCCTTGATATCCTGCTCATTTGACGAGATCAGGGTCGGCGGCATCACACCGTCAAACTCGGTGACAAACAGCTTTTCAGGCGCGTTGCGCACGTGGGTCGGATCATTCACCACAAGGGTATGGGGATGGATGTGATCGAGAATGTGGGTGGCGGTGATGTAGCTCATGTCAAAGGGCGGGTCCTGACGCATCAGCACCACATCGACCTCACGCATGTCAGTGACAACCGAGTTGCCATGAGTGAAGTGATCGCCCTTTGTGTCGCGCACCTCAAGTGGCCGCGTATGGGCGAGGACCTTGCCGTCGTGCAGCGACAGGTCGCGGGGCAGGTAGTAGGACAGCTCATGGCCGCGGGCCTGGGCTTCAAGGGCGAGGCGGAAGGTTGAATCCCCCTGAATGTCGAAGGCTGCGACCGGGTCCGTCTGAATTGCTACTTTGAGTGTCATATGCCGCCCTGCTCCACCGGTTGTCTTGACCCGGTTCTTGTGCGGCCGGTCCATGTCCGGCCGGATTATGCGTTGTGTTCTGGTTCGGGCGGAATGTCGGGGTGCAGCCCCCCAAGGTCAATGGGCAAGGTTGTGCGCGTGCCGCCAAACATCCGTTCGGAATCCGATGAGAGACTAGTTCAGGCTCATGCGGAGCTTGTCCGCGCGGGACTTTGCCTCGCGGGCAATCTGGCCACGGCCCTCTGCCAGTGCCAGCTCTGCGGCGCGCGCGTAGGCTTTGCGGGCGGACATCAGGCTGCCGGTCTCCCCATCCAAACTGCCGCGCTCAAGCCACAGCGCGGGATCGCGCGGTGCAATGGCGGTCATGCGGGACAATATCGCATCTGCCCGGGTGAGATCGCGCGCCTGGGTGGCGCGGGAATATATATTGTTCTGGAGCCGTAACAAAACTGCACGCGCGGAGACAGGCGCAAGCGCGCGCTCCAGATCGGCCGTGCTCGGGTCGTCCTGATCGTCTTCAAGGCCCTGAACGCGCGCCAGAAGTGACGTCACGGCGTCTTCGTCCAGCACCTGTCCGCCAGAGAACGGGTCGATCATCACTGGCGGCGGTCCGCCCTGCACGACGCCGTTGAGGCGGACCAGAAAATGCCCGGGGAAATTCACACCGGACACAGCCCAGCCATTGGCACGCCCTGCATGAATGTAAATCAGGCCCAGCGCCACCGGCAGGCCGCGCTTGCGGTCAATCACCCGGACCAGATTGGCATTTGCCATGTCGTCATAGGTCACCCGGTCGCCGTCATAGCCAAAGTCACCGGCGATCACGTCTGCCAGCGCCTGGGCCTGTGCGCGGGTGCGGGCGGCCTCGCGCCGCGTGGGGTCCGCCGACTGGGCGTCGGGTGTCTCAAGGGCTTTGGCGCGCGTTGCCACATCGCTGACGATACGGGCGAGATGGGCGTGATACGGGTCCAGCACCAGGTCAGGCATGTCCGCGGCCCCAAGGGCCAGGGCTGTGTGCGCAAGGTCCAGGGCATCGTCCGCCGCCTCACCGGCAGCGCGCAGAATGCGATCAAGCTCAGGCGTCATGGATTGCTTTCCCGCAGAGAACTGGTGACGCCGGGCCTCGGCGTCACCACGACGGGTGAATGATAGCGCCCTCATCTGATTGGCGCTAAGTCGCGACTCTCAATACCGCGATTTTGGGGTGACAGGGACACCGGGCCGGACGACGCTGGCTGGCTGTATGCGGGCTCATAGTAGGGTTCGCGCGCGGGCGCTGAATAGTAAGCGGGCTGTGTGCTGGCGGTTTCAATCGCAACGGCGTCATCATACTCCGACATGTCCGTCCGCAGGGGCGGCTGACCGGTCAGCAGATCCGCTGTTTCGCGGCTTTCCGCGAGTGTATGGCCCTGGCGATCACCGGACGGTGTGCGCTCGAATGGCTGAACCGCCGGTGCGCTGGACGGCCTTGCGTCAGCCATGCGGCGATGATCGTCGACTGTGATGGCGTGCATGACCACGCGCTTGACGCCGTTGATGTCGCGGGCATGGGCGGCGACGCGGTCAATCTCGGCCGCGTCCTGACCAATGCCCAATATGTAGACCGAACCGTTGGTGACATCGGTTTCGTAGTTGATGTCCGAGATGCTGAAGTCCGTCAGCAACCGGGCTGTCAGCTTGGTGCTGATCCAGCCATCTGCAGGCAGGGCTTCAAAAGTGGAGCGATCGGCAATCTCGACTTCATTGATGACTTCGCGGACGCCGGGCACCGTCCAGGCGATCTTGCCCGCTTCGGCGCGGTCTTCAGGGTGCTGCACAAGGCCTGTCAGCATGACGCGGCCTTCCATGACATTGGTCGTCACATCGGAGAACAGGCCATTGTCGCTTTTGATCAGCCGGTCCATCAGGCCGAGCTTGATTTCCGTGTCATCCAGCGCCTCGCCGATGGGGCGCTCCTGAAAGGCGGCGATGCCGGCGGTCGCCCCGGCACCAACGGCCATGCCGATGGGCGAGCAGGCCGCCATGGCCAGCGCTGCACCAATGGCGAAGACGGGGAAAAAGCGGGTCATGTTGATTGACTTGGTCATGAGACATGTCACCTGCAGACAGGAGGCACTCAATAAGTGCCTCAACCACGGATCACCACACGCCAGCCCGCAAAGAGCGAAGTGACATGCGGCAGTGAACCCGCTCGCGATGGCCGCGCGCGGGCAAGTGGTTGCCGGATAATGACGTCCCTATTGGATGGCCATCCTTGGCCTAGATGCCCCGGACTTTTGTCCGTTGTGGCGTGCCCTGCTTTTCTTGAGGGCGAGCATTCCGCCTGAGGGCGGATGTCCCGACGGACCGGCCCCCACCTTCTGTTCGCGAGGTGTTACGGGACCAAGCCTTTCAGCAGCATCTTCATGCAACTGATTCGTTTTGGACAAACCCTTCATACCAGATCGCGGCACGGGGGCGAAACGTTAGTTGGAAATCCACGCATTCTGGATGTGTCGGGGCCAGCGACCCGGTGCCATGGCCACCACGTCAAACCGAATATCGCACCCGGCCAGTCCGGGTTTCCAAGACGGCAACCAACCGGCGGCGGCAGCCAGCCGTTGCTGCTGACGCGCGGAGACCGATGCAATGGCGTCATCAGTATTTGTCCGCGCCTTCACTTCGACGACGACAAGCAAGTTGCCGCGCTTGGCCACAAGGTCAATCTCGCCCAGCGGTGTGCGCAGACGCGACGCAACAATGCGATATCCCTTGAGCCGCAGCATCCAGGCGGCAAGGGTTTCAGCGCGGCGACCTCTGGATTCGGCGGCCTGACGCTTGTTGCTCATTCGCTTTTTTCGTCCGGTGCCGATAGCTCAAGCGCACGGGCATAGGCGCGTTTGCGCGGCATGTTGAGCGCCTTTGCGACCTCAGCTGCCGCGCGGCTGGCGCTTTGAGACCGCATGGCGTCCTTCAAAGCGGCATCAAGCGCATCGTCATCGGCCACCAGTTCATCAGGTGGCGCAATGACAAGCACAACCTCGCCGCGCGGCGGGCCTTCAGCGGCGTAGTGCTTGGCCAGATCCGGCAGCGTGCCGCGTCGCACCTCTTCAAACCGCTTTGTCAGTTCGCGGGTGACCGCTGCTTCCCGTGGGCCCAGCCCCTCCGCCAGCGCTGCAAGCGTCGGCTCAATCCGTTTGGCGGCCTCGAGAATGACAAGCGTTGCGGGGACCGGTGCGAGTTCGGCGATGGCGCGGGCGCGGGCCCCCTGTTTGGCAGGCAGAAAACCCTGAAAGAAGAACCGGTCCGTGGGCAGTCCGGCCACGCACAGGGCCGCAAGAACCGAAGAGGGTCCCGGCAATGCGGTCACCGGATGGTCGTTGGCGATGACATCGCGCACCAGCTTGTAGCCGGGGTCCGACACCAAAGGCGTGCCTGCATCGCTGACCAGAAGAATGGCGGCACCCCCCTCAAGGCGCGCCAGAACGCGCGGCCGCATGCGTTCCGCATTGTGCTCGTGGTAGCTCTCAAGCCTGGCTGAGATGCCGTGGATGTTCAGCAGTTTTGCTGTTTCACGGGTGTCTTCGCACAGGACGAGGTCCGCCCCGGCGAACGCATCAAGCAGCCGCAGGCTCACATCCCGCGCATTGCCGATGGGGGTTGCAGCAATGTGCAGGCCCGGCGCGAGGGGAGATGCCTTTTCTCCTGCCGCATTGTTGCCGGAAGCGGCCGATATGTCTTTGTCAGTGGTCATGCTGCCCCATAGGGTACGCGGACAGTGCTGGCAAGAAAGCTGTTATCTGTTAAGTGACGCGTATATAGCTGCAAAGCACCGGTTATCGGGGCAGTATGCAATCGGGCGCCGGTGCTTTGCAGCTATATACGCGTCACTTAACAGATAA
>JBCBUN010000118.1:0-5990 GCA_039818145.1 Pseudomonadota bacterium | reverse complement strand
CTACATGAAGCCCGGTTTCGCCTTTGGCGGTTCTTGCCTGCCAAAAGACGTCCGCGGCATGTCGAAGCTCGCCCGCACCATGAAGGTCGATGCGCCGCTGATCGATTCACTGCATTCAAGCAATGACGGTCAGATCATGCATGCCATGTCACTTGTTCAGCGCACCAAACCCAAAACCGTCGCTCTGCTCGGTGTGACCTTTAAGAAGGGTACGGACGATCTGCGCGAAAGCCCAATGCTGACCCTGCTTGAAATGATGATTGCCGAGGGTCTGGACGTCCGTGTGTATGACGAGAATCTTGATCTGGACGCGGCACTGTCGCATCACCTCGCCCACTCCAAGGCCGGCAGTGGAGACGCCGGTGGCCTTGCCGCCGAAATGCCCAAGCTCGTGGCGCAAAGTGCCATTGAGGCAGTGAACGCCGCCGACACGGTCATCATGGCGCATGCGGACCCCGCTTTTGCCCAGGCCGTCGAGGCGCGCAAAGGCGAAGTACGCGTCGTAGACCTGGCACGGGTCTGGCCAGATGCGCCAGCATGGCCGGGATATGACGGTATCTGCTGGTAGGCCTCAGGTTTCCAAGAAGCGGTTTGCAACGGTCGGTGCTTCCCAAAACGCATCACCGTTGCAAATTGCAACTATTTATGATGCAATATGCAACGGTCTGAAACGCCATTTGCGCTGTCCAATTGGCTGAAAAATCGGCCAGGGCATTGATTTTGTTTGTGTTTTGTTAGGGCCCAGACCTCATTTTGGGGCTTGGTCCGGTAAGTGCTCTCCTTGGACCAATCAGGAGACGCAAAATGCAAAACTTCAAAGACCGTCAGGAAACAGCCACGCTCGCTGGAATTGCCGGACTGGTCCGCACCATCAGCACCATCTCGGGCATCGCGGATGTCGCTGTGTATGAGGGCCGCACCAACCGCTGGATTGGGCAAGACGGTCTAATTGAGGCAGATGAGATCGGTGAGGCTAGGACAAAGCTCCAGGCCGATTGGCGCCAGAGCGACTTGGCAGACGTGACGAAAATCGTGTCGGCAGACGGGCAGCCTTTGGGGTTCCTGTCAGGCAAGGGGCTCAGCGTCTTTGCCGGAGCAGCCGGCATCGCTGCGGCCTGCGGCAACCTGATGAGCGCTGCGGACAGCGTGCGCCTGCTGGCGGATACACTCGATGTGTTGCCGGACGCCGTTGAGGTCTTTGACTCCAACGAAAAACAGCTTCTCACCAACGAAGCGTACCGTCTTCGCAGCAACGTCGGCGGTCGTGCCGATAGCTATCGGCGGACCCGTCCGGTGCGCGACGGCTACACCGTGACGCTCGATACTATGATCCCCGCCTTTGAGGAACGCGACGCGGCCCTCAGCAGAGCGCATGCAGTCATCGCGCGCGTGGAACGCCTGGCAAAGATCGGCTACTTCGTTTTCGACACCGACAACCTTCAGATGACGGATCTGTCGCCCGGCATTTTCAGCATTGCGACAAGCCTGGACCCGACCCAGAGTGGGTTGAACTATGGTGAACTCCTGGACCGTGTGCACCCTGACGACCGTGACAGGGTGGCAGAACTTACGCTGCGCAGCATCGAGAGCGGCGAACATTTCGAGATCGAGTTCCGCGCCATAACTGCTGACGGCGGCATTCAGTATCTGTGGCTGACCGATGCCACCGTGCCAACCACCGTTGGTCAAAAGCCCCTTCGTGTCGGCATCGTTCAGGACATAACAGATCGCGTCGAACGTGAAGCCGCGTTGCGCGAAAACATCGCCTTCCGACAGGCCGCGACCGAAACAGCACTCGACTGCGTTGTGACCATCGACGCCGAAGGTGTGATCCGTGAGTTTAATCCGGCTGCCGAAGCAACATTTGGCTTCAAGGCTGCCGATGTCATCGGCACACAACTGGGGCAGACGATCATTCCACCCACCATGCGGGATGCGCATCACACCGGACTTGCACACTATCTCAAGACCGGTGAGCACCAGGTGCTTGGCAAGCGCATTGAGGTGCCTGCTGTCTGCGCCGACGGGACGGAGCTGACCGTCGAGTTGGCCATCACGCCTTTTGAGGTAAATGGCGACCGCTTTTTCACAGCCTATCTGCGCGACATCACGCAGCGGCTCGCAGAGCAGGAAGCGCTAACGGCTTCAGAAACAAAGTATCAGGGACTGTTCCAGAACTCTGCGGATGCGGTGTTCATTCACGACAAGGACGGCAAAATTCACGATGTGAATGAAAGTGCCGTTGCGATGCTGGACCGCTCGCGCGAAGAGCTTCTGTCAATGACACTTCCACAGTTGCATCCCAAGGAAGATCATCCCGTTGCCCGCAAGGCATTGCGGGAGGTCGCCAGGAACGGCAAGTGCCGGATGAATATCGGTTTCCTGAAAGCCGATGGCGGCGTTGTACCGGCGGAAGTGCGCGCGCGGATGTTTGAGGGTCCCGATGGGCCCATGATTCATGGCGTTGCCCGTGATGTATCAGAAGCACATATCCGTGCAGAAGAATTGCGCGTCGCTAAAGAGCAGGCCGAGGCCGCCAGCGAAGCCAAGTCTCGCTTCCTGGCAACCATCAGCCATGAAATCCGCACGCCGCTTAACGGTGTGATCGGTGGCTTGGGGCTTCTGGCAGACACAAATCTCGCTGGCGATCAGGCAGCCCATACTGCTCATGCCCGCAACGCAGCCGAAGGCCTGCTGTCGCTGATCAATGACCTGCTGGATTTCGCAAAGATCGAGGCAGGCCACGCCACGCTGGAAGTCGCAAGCTTTGACCTGTGGGACTGCGTCCATCGTGTGGTCGATATCATCAAACCGATATCCCAACAGAAGACGCTGCCGGTCATGGTCGACATCGACCCGAGCGTCCCGCGGTTTGTTTCCGCTGACTCAAGCCGCCTGCGTCAGATCCTGCTCAATCTCGTGTCCAACGCAGTGAAATTCACAGAACAGGGGTCGGTGCGTGTTCTGGTCACAGCCGACGAAGACACAGGCAGCACATTGCTGCGTTTTGCGATTGTGGACACCGGCATTGGCATTCCCGTGGACATGCGTGACCGGCTCTTTGGTGACTTTGTTCAGCTGGAATCGGACTATCGCCGTCGCTTTGGCGGAACCGGTCTGGGTCTCGCCATCTCCAAGCGGCTCACCTCTTTGATGGGAGGCGACATCGGATTTGAAAGTGATGCG
This sequence comes from Pseudomonadota bacterium, assembly GCA_039818145.1. GTDB lineage: Bacteria > Pseudomonadota > Alphaproteobacteria > CGMCC-115125 > CGMCC-115125 > Pyruvatibacter. The sequence goes on along the minus strand of JBCBUN010000118.1, from coordinate 2,804 downwards.
GGGCAGGGCAGTACGTTCTGGTTCACACTGCCGGTCAGCGTGTCAGACCAGCAACTGGTGGGCAGCGACAAATCTGTATCCCACGAACCCGGCAGTCTTGAAGGACGCATTCTTCTGGCAGAGGACAGCCAGACAAACGCCTATGTTGCTCTCGCATTGCTGCGCCAAAAAGGGGCGCGCGTGGATCATGTATCCAACGGGGCTGAAGCCATCGAAGCCATGAAGGCACGTGCCTATGATCTGGTGTTGATGGACGTATCAATGCCTGAGGTGGACGGCATTGAGGCAACCCAAACCATCAAGACGCTTCCCAGCTGCGCCAATGTCCCCATCGTCGCCATGACAGCCCATGTTGGTGAAGAGGATCGCCGCCGCTGCTTTGAGGCAGGAATGGATGACTATGTGATCAAGCCGCTTGATAAGGCGACCTTCCTGACCACCGTGTTCAACTGGTTGCCGTCTTCGTCTGTGGCGAAGACCAGTGATCCTGCAAAGGCGGAGCACACCACGCAGGGCCTGCAGTTCATCGATGCGGATCATCTTGCCGTCTGCTGGGATGGCCTTGATCAGGCCACCAAGCAGGAAATCGTTCAGCTGTTCGGCGACGAAATGAAAGAGCGTATTGCAGCCCTTCAAGAGAGTGCGGGTACCGCAATTGAATTGAAGCGTCAGGCCCATTCACTCAAGGGTGCGGCGGCCAATGTCGGCGCCAACGCTCTGGCCGATCTGGCTGCTGAAATTGAAGAGGCCATCGCGAAAGAGAAACCCTTCGGTCAGATGACCGACCAGCTGAGCGACATCAGCGCAAAGACACTGCAAGAACTTGAAACCCATATCAGCATGGCATCCGTGCACTAGGAGGCTTTCCTATGGAAACACCTGCAAAGATTCTGCTTGTCGAAGACAGCCCCAGCCTGGTGCGCACCTATGTGGCGCAGCTGGAAAAAGGCGGTCATGTGGTGGAAACCGCAGTGACGATCTCCGAGGCCCAGCAAAAGCGCGCCAGTAGCACGCCCGATTGCGTGTTGATGGATCTACAATTGCCCGACGGTAACGGCCTTGACCTTCTGCAGAGTTGGAACGAGCTGGAGATCGACCTTCCCGTGGTCGTCATTACAGCCAACGGCTCCATGTCGTCAGCCATTGATGCCATGCGCGCGGGCGCGTGCGACTTTCTCGTGAAGCCGTTCGGCGCAGAGCGTCTGCTCACCACGGTGGCCAACGCTGTGGACAAGGCACGTCTGGCACGGACGGTTGAGCGTCTTGTGACAACGGCACCCAAGGCCGGTGTCGGCGAAATGATCGGCTCATCGAAAGCAATGCAAGCCGTCTATCAGACCCTGGAGATGTCCGCTGCCAGTGATGCGTCCGTCTTCATTCAGGGCGAAAGCGGCACCGGCAAGGAGCTTGCTGCGCGGGCCCTGCATAAGCTGAGCAACCGGGCCAAAGGTCCATTCGTGGCGCTTAACTGCGGTGCCATGGCGCGGGACCTTCTTGAAAGCGAACTGTTTGGCCACATCAAGGGCGCGTTCACCGGCGCTACATCAGATCGTGCAGGCGCTGCCGCTACGGCAGATGGCGGCACGCTTTTTCTGGATGAAATCTGCGAAATGGATATTGAGCTTCAAACAAAGCTGTTGCGCTTCATTCAACTTGGAGAGTATCGCCGCGTCGGTGAAGATAAGGCACGTGTGGCAAACATCAGGTTCGTCTGTGCGACCAACCAGCACCCCGAGCAGGCGGTGCGCGATGGCCGGTTCCGCGAGGACCTGTTCTACCGTCTTCATGTCCTGCCCGTGTACATGCCGCCGCTGCGCGAACGCGATGGTGACCTGATCGAGCTTGCTGATGCGTTGCTCGCCAAGGCCATTGAAACAGAAGGGTCATCAGTCGAAGGCTTTGCACCGGATGCGAGCGCAGCCATTGCCAGCCACGCCTGGCCCGGCAATGTGCGCGAGCTGGAAAATACGATTCGACGGCTCGTTGTATTGTGCCCAGGCAAAGAGATCACGGCAGACATGGTTCACGCAGCCATCGGACAAACAACTGTCATCGCACCGGCAAGCGCGCCGGTGGAAACGCCACCCGCTTCTGCTTTTCCGGGTGTGGTGTCAGGCAGTCCGCAGGTTTTTGCCGGTGTGGAAGATAACCGTCCTCTGTGGGAAATCGAACGCGATGCCATCGAAAGCACGATCTCCCGGTGCGACGGCAACATACAGCTTGCTGCCCGCAAACTGGAGATCAGCCCCTCCACCATCTACCGCAAGCGCGAAAGCTGGGACCGCAAGGCCAGCGCGTGAGTGTGGCGCCGCTGGTCCAGGTCAATCGGTGCTTGCGGCCAGGGTCAGGCTTGTTGGCAAGGCGGCCTCGTATTTTTCAATCACCCGCATGACTTTTGACCGGGTCATGCCGAGCATCCGCAGGATGTTGAGGCACAGCCGGCGTGTGAGATCTGCATCGTGGCCGGTGTTCAACTGGCTTTCAATGCCAGTGCGTATCAAGGCCACGACCTGTTCGAGTGTGAACTGATCGATCGTTACGTCGATCGCGCCCTGTTCCGCGCATCTTTCAAGGTCCGCCACTAGAAACTTGAAGGCCTCTTTCGGCCGACCGGCGACGAGCGCCTTGCTGTCCAGAAGAACAGCCGCCCAATCCGGCGATTCAAGCATCAGACTGACAAATCGTGAGGTCGCTGTGACCATGCGCAACGGCCCGTCTTCGATGTCCGCCATCTCCTCATCCAGACGACGGCTGACTTCGAACGCGATCTTGACGGCGACCTTCTTCAGAATGTCGTCCTTCGT
>JBCBUN010000117.1:0-6025 GCA_039818145.1 Pseudomonadota bacterium | reverse complement strand
AGTGTCACGACAAGTACATGGCTGAAGAGGGCGCCGAGGCCCGCGCGGCCATCGCCAAGTGGACTGCAAAGACCGAGGCCATGAAGCAGGCAAAGCTCGCTCCTGCCGCGGCAGAGTAGCCCGCACCAAAGAGAACCAGTCAGTGAAAAGGCCCCTTCGGCAATATGTGCTGACGGGGCCTTTTGCTTACGTGCTTGCTGTACCGGTCTAGTTGGTGCCTGCGGCCCACCAAGTGTCAAAGCGAACGAAGTTCGGCTGCACCTGGGGGTGATCCAGATTGTTCCAGCGCGCCACCCATTGGTCCGGCGCATGATAAAGCGGGATCACGTAGTGACCGGAGAGCAGCACCCGGTCCAATGCCCGAACTGCCGTCACAAAGTCCTCGCGTTCGCGGGCCTCAAGCATGGCCGCGATCATTGCATCCACAGCCTCTGACTTGACGCCCATGTAGTTGCGGGTGCCGTCCGTGTCCGCACTATCGCCACCCCAATAGAACGACTGCTCGTTGCCGGGGCTCAGGGACGCGGACCAGAAATTGAAAATCATGTCGTAATCATAGGTCTGACGACGTTGCTGATACTGGCTTGAATCGACGTTGCGGATTTTGGTGTCGATGCCCAACCGCTCAAGGTTGCGAGCAAAGGTCAGCGCGAGGCGCTCGTCTTCCGGACTGGCGACCAGTCTTTCAAATGCGAATTGCACGCCGGCTGCATCAACAAGCTTGGAGTCCTGAACGGTGTAGCCAGCCTCTTCGAGAAGGGCCAGGGCATCCCGCATCTGCGACCGGTTGCGTCCTGATCCATCGGTTCGCGGTGCCAAATATCCCGACGCCATGATTTCCGGCGTCACCGCATCAGGGAAGGGCGCAAGCAGGGCCTTTTCAGCCGGGCTGGCAGGACGGCCAGCAGATGACAATTCGGAATTGTCGTAGAAGCTCTGGGTCCGCGTGTAGAGGCCGTAAAAGAGGTTCTTGTTGATCCACTCGAAGTCAAACATCATGCCCAGCGCCTTGCGGACCTTGATATCCGAGAAGATGTCGCGGCGTGTGTTGAACACCAAGGCACGCATACCTGATGGCGTGCTCTTCTTGAGCTGCTCGCGGATGATGCGTCCATCCTTGACCGCCGGCACGTCATACCCCGTGGACCAGCGTGTGGGATCGTCTTCGATGCGCAAAGTGTATTCGCCGGACTTGAAAGCCTCGAAGGAGGCATTCGCATCACGAAAATAGTCATAGTGAATGCGGTCAAAGTTGTTGTGACCGCGTGCAGCGGCAACGTCCTTGCCCCAATAGTTCGGGTTACGCACAAAGGTGATGCTGCTGCCCGGATCGACATCACCGATGGTGTAGGGCCCGGACCCGATCATCGGCGTCAGACCAGTGCGCGTAAAATCCTGCCCCTCATACACATGCTTGGGGAGGATCGGCATAAGCCCCATAATCAGGGGCATCTCTCGGTCACCTTCGTCGGTGAAAGTGAGGCGCACGGTTCGATCGCCGGTCTTCTCCATCGATGCGACCTTGCCGTAGTAGAACTTGTGGTTTGGACGTCCCTGGTCGCGCAATGTCTCGACGGTGAAAATCACGTCGTCCACCGTCACCGGCTGTCCATCGGAAAAACGTGCTTCCGGACGCAGGGTGAATTCAACCCAGCTGCGATCATCCGGTATCGTAATGGTTTCAGCGATCAATCCATACAGCGAAAACGGTTCGTCATACGCGCGGCCCATGAGGCTCTCGAACACATGCCACCGGATACCGGCCGCAGACGATCCGCGGACGATCATCGGGTTCAGGCTATCGAACCCGCCAATGGCAGCGAGCTTGATCTCACCTTCCTTTGGCGCCCGGTCATTCACATAGTCAAACCGGGTGAAACCAGCCGGGTATTTGGGGCTGCCGTGCATGGCAATGCCGTGCTGGGGCGACTGTGCCTGGGCACCGGCAAGGGCCGCAAGGCTCCCGGCAAGGGAAATCAGGAGTGTGAGAAGCATCCGCCGCGTGACCATAAAAGCGCCCATCTTTGTTTTCAGTTTCATCCCGCTGGTTTGGTAGCGAGTCGCATACATTCGAAGATTGGCCCGTAACCCGGACATTCAGCAATATCGCAACCGGCAATACTGGTTTTGTTCATCTAAACGCAGGCATGCTGAGGTTTGATGACAGGCCAACAGGGCCGAATTTAGGCAGTTTCAACCGCAAGGCCGCACCCATGGCGGTGCGGTCATTATGCTTAACAGCGGTTGATCTGCTGGTTGATTTGACAGGACAGAGCGTGCCGCGTTAGCGGTGGTGCGCAATCAAAGTCCGGCCAAGGCCGGGACCGCACAGAACACAGGAACACAAACATGATCCGCCACACGATCCGCCGTTCAATCCGCAGCTTCATGAGCCCTCAGAAACTGGGTGTGGCTGCAGGTGCTGCTTTGATTGCTCTTGCAGGGTTCAGCAGTGCGCACGCACAGCAGGCGGGCGGTGCAAAAGTCGAGCCCACGATCGTGGAACAGCACGGAATGTGGGTGTTCGAGTGCACTCCGTCAGAAGGCAAAGAGTTCTGCTCAATGCAGCAGGTTCTTTCCAACGCGGACACCAAGGAAGTGCTTCTGCATGTGACGATTGCCTATCATCCGCGTACAGCGGACCTGTTGATGGTGTCACGCACGCCGCTTGGTGTTGAGTTGCCTTTAGGCGTGGGCCTGCAGATTGATGAAGGTCAGCAGATGGCTGCGCCTTACACCAACTGCACAACGGCAGGCTGCCGGGCTACAGCCCCTCTGAGCACGGATCTTGTGAACATGCTCAAGAACGGCAACACCATGAAAATCTCATTCGGCTATCGCGGCCAGCGCATCGATGCGCCGGTGTCGCTGACGGGTTTCACCGCAGCGCATAATGCAATCCAGGCCCGCAAGCCCGTTGCCACGCAGCCTTCCCTGACAGCCCCTGCGCAATAGCGCGCAGGCGGCCAGCCGGGGATTTTTCGATTAGTCAGCTGCGGAACCGAATGGGTCCGAGCGATCTGCTGCAACCATCGAGCAGACGAAAAGCGTTACTGCAAAAGACAGCATGCCGACGCCGACCATAGCGAGATAGGCAATGTTTCCGGTATCCATGATGTGAACTCCCATTGAGCGCCGGCTGGATATGCCTGCGCATCTTCAACACCCCCAAAGGCTATGAGCGGGGGGCGGGGAGTCGCTTTGATCTGGATCAGCCGGTGAGGCTTAGTCGTTCCGTGAGGGTGCGACCAACGCGCGCAGCCAGGTGAACAGCGAGTTGTCGCGCAAAAAATACCGCTCCAATTGCAGCATTTCAGCCGTCAGGGCATCGGGATCCGCGTACAGGTCTTCGCGCTTCTTTATGGTTCGGTGGGGATCAAGCTCGCGCACGACACGGGCGGGGTTGCCGGCCGCAATCACATTTGCGGGGACGGACTTTGAAACAACGGACCCGGCGCCGATCACTGAATTCTTGCCGATGGTCACGCCCTTGCAGACTTTGACGCCGTAGCCCAGCCAGACATTCTCCTCCAGAACAATGGGCTTGTGCGCATCCTGCTCGCTGGTGCGGTCATAGACGTCATGCCAGTCAGAATCCGAAATGTAGACTTCACCGGCGATCATGGTGTTGCTGCCGATTGTAACGTGGTCGGACGACAGGATCCTGGTTCCCGGGCTGATCAGCACATAGTCCCCCATGTCGATACGGCCCTCGCGATCGGAGCTGGTCCAGACGGTAAGGGTAATTGGGTAGGCGGACGTGGTTCGAAGGGTGGCGCACCGGCCAATCGAGATGTTCGGCCCATAAAGGCGCACATATTTTGGATGGCCGGCATCCAGATAGGGGCCCACGGAGTCAAATTGTGGCTCCAGAAAATGTTTGGCCCATGCTTGCTGATAGAGGCGATGCAGGTGTTTGGCCCAACGGGGGCGGTGTTCTTTGCGCACGGGTTTATCCCTTGTGGATCGTTCGATCAGGCCCAATATGCGGCGACATTAGCCCATTCCCTCATTTGCTGCTAAATACGCGGCGAACATATTTCCCCATCAAGAACGTGGATTATCATGACCTCCGTAGACACGCTTTTCCGGCCGTTCGAACTCGGCCCGCTTTCGCTCTCCAACCGCATTGTCATGGCACCCATGACACGCAGCCAGTCGCCAAACCAGATTCCCGGCCAGAACGTGGCTGACTACTACCGCCGCCGTGCTGAAGCCGAAGTCGGCCTCATCATCACTGAAGGCACGACCGTCGATCACCCGGTTGCCAGCTTTGACACCAATGTTCCCGCCTTCCATGGCGAAGCGTCGCTGAAGGGTTGGGCCAACGTCGTGAAAGAAGTGCATTCGGTCGGCGGCAAGATCATGCCGCAGCTATGGCACGTGGGCATGATGCGCAAACCGGGCACCGGTCCAAACCCTGATCTGCCAAGTGCCGGTCCATCCGGCATGGTGAAGCCAGGCAAGCAGGTTGCCGAACCGATGACGGAAAATGATGTGGCCGACCTGATTGCTGCCTTTGCCAAGGGTGCCGCCGATGCTCAGCGCATCGGTTTTGACGGCATCGAAATCCACGGCGCCCATGGGTACATCATTGATCAGTTCTTCTGGGACGGTACCAATCAGCGGTCCGATGCCTTTGGCGGCAACCAGTTGAAGCGTGTTCATCTCGGCGAGGAAATCGTTAAGGCATGTCGCGCGGCAACAAGCCCGGACTTCCCGATCATCCTGCGGTTTTCGCAGTGGAAGCAGCAGGACTACGACGCCCGCCTTGCACCGACACAGGGTGAACTCGAAGCATTTCTGGCACCGCTAACAGACGCAGGCGTCGATATCTTCCATTGCTCGACCCGCCGTTTCTGGGAGCCAGAATTCGATGGCTCCAACATGAACCTCGCTGGCTGGACGAAGAAGCTGACCGGCAAGCCGACGATTTCAGTTGGCAGTGTCAGCCTCAATGAAGAGTTCATTGCAACCTTTGCCGGCATGGATGCCGCCAATGACGAGGGCCATATGGATGACCTTCTCGAGCGCATGGAGGCGGATGAGTTTGATCTCATCGCTGTCGGCCGGGCGCTCATCAGCGATCACGAGTGGGCAGCCAAGATCCACAAGGGCCAGTTCGACAGTCTGAACCCGTTCACGAAGGAAGCTCTGGCCACCCTCTACTGACTGGTGGCTTGACCAAAGCTCCGCGATCCGCCAGCTTGCGAGGAGGCATGGAAACATGCCTCCTCGTCCGCGGAAAGGGCTGCGCCCACCACATTGCACCATAGCGATCCAGCATCGATTTCCTTGCCTGATATGCGGACACAGGCAAAGCACCCAAATGGGGAATCGCATGCCGTCTGAAACACCCACACATTCGCGCGACCATTTTCATGGCCTGCTCAATCTGGAGCAGCAAAAGCGCCGCGCCAAAGACCTGCTCAAAAGCGCTCGGGCATCCGACGCACAGGCTCTTGCGCGCTGTCGAAAGCACCTGCCTGAGAACCTCATAAATACGCCGGACACCCTCAGGCTTGCCGATGCTCAATTGGCCATTGCACGGGAAAACGGCTTTTCCAGTTGGCCAAAACTCAAACAGCATTGCGACGTACTTCGTGAGCGGCGGCGGCAGGCCGAGGCCGGAACACTTCCAAGTCTGGATACTCCGGATACGGTGCATATTCGCTGTGGATCAGACATCCAACACGGGCTCCAGCTAGCCGGTTTTGTCGGCACCTTTCAGGAGTTTGCCGATCCGTTCTGTCAGGGCCCGCTTCCTGAAGGCTCAGAAACCGAGTTTCTGGCGTCACGCGCCCGATTTGTTTCCCAGGCCTACGGCATAGAGCTGGCTGATGCGACCGCCCGGCAACGTCTTGAATATGCGTCGCTTCAGGACGCTTCAAATGCGTCGCGCGTCGTCATGTGGTTTGAGCACGACAGCTACGACCAACTGATCCTTGCCTATCTGCTTCATCATTTTGCCACCACATTGCACCATAGCGATCCAGCATCGATTTCCTTGCCTGATATGCGGACA
>JBCBUN010000116.1:0-6070 GCA_039818145.1 Pseudomonadota bacterium | reverse complement strand
CAAGTCCGCGCACGGCCCACAGCGCGTCGCGACGATCAAGGCCGATGGACCGGAACGCATCCGCTTTCGCCAGCCGCTCAAGCTCTGCCGGGGTCAGCCGTGTCCGGAGCCAGACATCGCGTACGCTGTCAAACCCCTGCGGCGGACGCGCCGCCATGAGCCGTTCCGCAGCATCGATACGAAACCCCTTGATCTGCCGCATCCCCAGACGCACGGCCATGCGCCCACCGCCCTCATCACTGATCGGCGTCGCGTGCTCCCGCATTTCAAGGGTGGCATCCCAGTCGCTGGCGTTGATATCCGGCGCCCGCACTTCCACGCCATGTTCCCGCGCATCGCGCACAAGCTGGGCCGGCGCATAAAACCCCATGGGCTGCGCATTCAAAATGGCCGCACAGAAAACATCCGGATAATGACATTTAAGCCAGGACGACACATAGACGAGGAGCGCAAAACTGGCTGCATGGCTTTCCGGAAAACCATATTCCCCAAAGCCTTCAATCTGCTTGAAGCAGCGTTCTGCAAAGTCACGCTCATAGCCATTGCCGATCATGCCGCTCACCAGCTTGTCCTGAAAGCTGTGGATGGTCCCCACCTTTCGGAAGGTGGCCATGGCGCGGCGGAGCCCGTCTGACTCAGCAGGCGTAAACCCGCCAGCCACAATGGCGATGCGCATGGCCTGCTCCTGGAACAGTGGTACACCAAGCGTCTTGCCCAATACGGCTTTGAGTTCTTCGGACGGATACACCTCCGGCTCAATGCCGTCGCGCCGCCGCAGATAGGGGTGCACCATGTCGCCCTGAATAGGGCCGGGCCGCACAATCGCGACTTCAATCACAAGATCATAAAACTTGCGCGGCTTGAGGCGCGGCAGCATCGACATCTGCGCCCGGCTTTCCACCTGAAACACGCCGACAGAGTCTGCCTTGCACAGCATGTCATACACGCGCGGGTCTTCATGGGGCAGCGTGTGCAATGCCAGCGGCCGGTCATAATGGGTTTCAATAAACTCAAACGCCCGACGGATGCAGGACAGCATGCCCAGCGCCAGCACATCGATCTTCAACATGCCAAGCTCGGACAGGTCATCCTTGTCCCACTCAACAAAGGTCCGGTCATCCATTGCCGCATTGCAGATGGGCATGACCTCTTCCAGCGGCCCTGCCGTGATGACGAACCCGCCCACATGCTGCGACAGATGCCGGGGAAACCCGATGATCTGCCGCGTCAGATCAAGGGTGAGCGCCAGCGCCCGGTCGCGTGGATCAAGACCAAGGTCAACAATGTGCTCCTCTTCAACCCCGGCGCTGGACCAGCCCCACGTTGTGCCGGACAAAGCCGCCGTCACGTCTTCCGACAGCCCCATCACCTTGCCCACCTCCCGCACAGCGGAGCGTGACCGGTAGGAGATGACCGTGGCAGCGATGCCCGCGCGATGCAGGCCGTACTTCTTGTAGATGTACTGGATCACCTCCTCGCGGCGTTCATGCTCAAAATCCACATCAATGTCCGGCGGCTCATTACGTTCTGCCGAGATGAACCGCTCAAACAGAAGGTTGATCTCAATGGGATTGATGGAGGTGATTCCGAGGCAGAAACACACACAGGAATTGGCCGCACTGCCCCGCCCCTGACACAGAATGTCCTGCGAGCGGGCAAAGCGGACAATGTCGTGAACCGTCAGAAAATATGGCGCGTAGTTCAGCTCGGCAATGAGCTTGAGTTCATACGCAATGGTCTTTTCCAGTTCCGGGTCCAGCCCATCAGGAAACTTTTCGTGGGCATGCTCCCAGGTAAGACGGGTCAGCGTTTCCTGCGGGGTTTCTTCCGTTCCAAAGACTTCGTCCGGATACTGATAAGAGAGTTCATCCAGCGAAAAGAAAATGCTCTCTGCAACATCAAGTCCTGCCTTTACGGCATCAGGATAATCCGCAAACAGTCGTGCCATTTCATGAGGCGGTTTGACATGCCGCTCCGCATTGGCTGCCAGCAATGCCCCCGCCTCCGCCACGGTGACATGCTCACGGATGGCGGTCACTACATCCTGCAAGGCTCGCCGTTCAGGCTCATGGTAGTGCACGTCATTGGTCGCCAGCAGCCGCATATCCAGACCCCGCGCCAACTCTGCAATACGTACCAGCCGTGCCCTATCATCCGAGCCATACAGAAAACTCATCCCCATATAGGGGATCGCCAGCAGCGCGCGTGCTTCCCGCGCTTTGTCTTCAAAGTCCCGGTCAATCACGACGGGTGGCATCAGCACCAGCACCTGGTCTTTGGCGGCAGCGGCAATGTCCTCAAGAATGAGATGACATTCGCCCTTGGGCGCCCGCCGATTGCCCAGGGTCAGCAGCTTGGACAATCGTCCGTATGCGGCCCGGTCTTTGGGGAAGCACAAAATCTCCAGCCCGTTCCGCGTCACCAGCCGCGCGCCGACAAGGAGTTGAATGCCTGCCTCTTTGGCTGCCACATGTGCCCGCACCACACCTGACAATGTATTGCGGTCCGCAATGCCCACAGCTGCGAGCCCTAAAGCCGCCGCCTGCCGCACCAGTTCGTCCGGGTGGCTGCCGCTGCGCAGAAAGCTGAAATTGCTGGTGACCGCCAGTTCGGCATAGCCCTGCCCCATCAGCTCTGACTTGACGTTTCAGGCAGTAAGCGCGATGAATGCGGAGCATGGCTCCGTAAAAAAGAACGAGTCTCCATGCCCCACGAAGACATCGCACGCCCCGCGCAGACAAAAAACGCGGAAAAGCTGAAGGGCCTGTCACGATGAAAATGAAGGAACTTGAGGAAAAGAGCGGCATTGGGCGCGAAACCATCCGCTATTACATCCGTGAAGGCCTGCTGCCGGAGCCAGAACGGCCCAAGACCAATGTGGCGATCTACAGCGAAGACCATCTGCGCCGCCTCGACCTGATCCGCACCCTTCAGCGCGAGCGGTTTCTGCCGCTGGGTGTCATCCGCAAACTCATTGAAGAAGCCGGCGACCGCGAACCTGACATGGTGCCTGGCCTCTTCGGCTTTGAGATCATGCTGGCGGACCAGCTGGGGGCAGAAAGCACCCGCTCGCCGGTGGAGATTGAAAAGCTTGCCGAGGACAGCGGCATGCCGATAGAGGAAATTCGCGCCATTGCCGATGAAGGCATCATCACCTTGAGCCAGTCTCCCGGCGGCAAAGCTGTTGTCAGCGCACAGGATGCCGGCATCATTTCCAACTGGGCCAAGGTTCAGGCATTGGGCTTTTCGTCGGACAAGGGCTACGGCGTTGATTACCTCAGAAAGTACAACGCGCTTGCCGAAGCTCTGGGCGACCTGGATGTGACAGCGTTCTATGAGCGTCTGGCGGATAATGTTGATACCGACAAGGCGTCTGCGATGTCGGCCGCCGCCATTCCCCAGTCGCTTGAGGTCTTCGGCCATCTGCGTATCAAGGCCATTCTGCGCAAGATTGCCGAGCGCAACGCAGAAGCGCTGGAAGACGACGCAGCCAAGTCCCGCAAGAGCGCCTGAGGAGTATCCCGCCCACATCATGCAAACACACCATGCATGAACCAGCGCGGCGCATCCGTCTCCCGCTCATATAGCCCGTCGCGATACAGCCAGAAGCGCCGCCCTTCGCCGTCCTCGACGCGGAAATAATCCCGTGTAGCCGCTTCCTTGTCGGCAGGCAGCCACCACTCAGGCGCCAGCCGCTCCGGCCCGTCTGCCCGCGTGACGGCGTGCAGCATCCGCCGCCAGCGAAACTGCCGCGGCGGTCCTTCAGGCACTTCGGCCACCACTTCCACAGGCTCCGGTGGTGTCAGCATGCGGATCGGCCGCAGGGGCGCATCCCCATACATCACCAAGGGTGGCACATCACTTTCTTTGAAATCATTGGCTGCAAGCGCTGGAACAGCCACCTGCGCACGTTCAGGAATATGGCTGGCCTGCCCTTTGAGCTGCATCACCCGGTTGGCCCCAAGCCGGTTCGACAGCCGGTCAATCAGCTCCTCAAGGCTGGATCCGTCTTCAGGCCCGCTGGTGAGGTCCTTCTGGCGAGCCCCCATGGCATCCACCGCACAGGCTTCAAGCACCACCCCCTCAATGCCGTAGCCGATATCAATGTCAGACCCGGACACGCCGCCAGACGGCACCAGCTTGTCCGCAAACAGGGCGGCGATCCGGTCCGCATCCCGCAGGGCCTGCGATGTGCCTGCCTCAAACGTGAAAAGCTCCGCATCCACCCGGTAGAGCCGCAGCCGCAACTGCCGCGCCCCCTGCTGGCGGTTATCAAGTTCCCCGGCCAGGTCCCGTGCTGCCAGGGCAATGGCCGCAATGATGCCGTCGAGCGCAATCAACGGGTCTGCAAACAGCAGCCGCGCCCGCGCCGGTACCCGCACCGCTTCAGGCGCCACAGGCTCTGCGCGCGCGCCGACGATTGCATCCAGCTGCCGTCCAAGCACCGCCCCAAAGCGTGCCACCAGTGGCGCCCGCGGACGCCCCAGCAGGTCACCGATGGTCATAAGCCCCAGCCGCGTCAGGTCATCTGCCATGCCCTGGGAAATGCGCAACGCCGTCGTCGGCAGGGAGGAAACAGCCTCGCGCTCGGCACCCGGTTTGACGATGCTGATCTTCTGCTGGCCATGGCGCGCCACAGCCCACGCCGCTCCAAGCGTATCCGCCACACCCGCCCGCGCCTCATGTCCCAGCCGATTCATTCGGGTGAGCAAGTCCTGCAAGAGGGCTGTTTCACCACCAAAAAGATGCGCGCAGCCGGAAATATCCAGAAACAGACCCGCCCCCTCATGGGCCAGGAGAGACAGATCTTCTGCCCGCGTCCATGGGGTAAACCGCGTGGCCCAGGCAGCCAGTTTCACAAGCCGGGCTTCGTCGCCTGCGATGTCGCGCTCCACCACATCCAGCCCCGGGATGAGGGTGCGTGCATCCGCCAGCCGCTGGCCGGGGCGGATACCAGCCTGCGTGCCCGCACTGTTCACCGCCACAATGCGCAAGCCCCCCTGCTGCGCTTCAATGAGCGCAAAGGGGGCTGCCTGATTATGCGAAGGCCGCAAGCCGTGAGACGGACGCGCGCTCTTGCGGCCGCGCAGGCGGGCGATCTCGCTTTGCTGCATCTCGGCCCGCAGCCCCATCCTCTCGACGGGAAAATGGGGAAGCCACAGAGAAACAATGCGCCGCATGGTTCCACTCCAAAATGAACTGTGAAGATGAGCCGCCCCGCACCCGGTCGAGTGTCACGGCAAAGCGCGCACGTCCGGGGGCAGATACAGCTGATGAATTTGTAGAACTGGCGGTCGCGGCGATCCGGAACCGGGTCAGCGCTGCCGACGGTGCCGACGCCGCACTGCCCGCATGACCTGCCAGCAACAAGGCCGGGCGCTCAAACCGCTCTGCGGCCAGCTGCAACCGGCGCGACGCCTTGAGGTCATAGGCACGGCCACCTTCAAGCTCACTGACAACACCGCACAGGTCAGGCGTCCGCAATGCTTCTTCGGTCACCCACAGCGCCTCGCGGTCATCCTTTGCCGAGACAATGAGCACCCGCGCCGGATCAAGCCCCATCATGGCCAGACCCGGCCCATAAAGCAGCCCCAGATCATGGGCGCCGGAGTGCTGGGTAACCCACACCAAAGACCGCGCCTCACGCGCCACAAGCCGGCTGGCAAGCGCCATGGCAAACCCTGTTGCTGCGGCCATGTCCGGGTAGGCTGCACCCACCACCTCATGCAGTCCGGCCAGGGACAGACCAACACCGCTGCTTAAACGCCGGTCGACTTCAGGCGCCCCAAGCGAGAGAGACGGCGCCTGCGCCCGCTGCGACTCAAAGCATGAAAGATCACGCCTAAGAGACTCCAGAAGCTCTCTTTTTTCAGCCGGACGCGCCATCAAAGCTCCCCTGCACACACCCTATGGATATGCTTATATTCCTAGTATGTTCCTATTTTGTTCTATTTCCAATTACCCCAGAGAGTCAACACGGGAGTCAACAAATGAGTCGGAATAAGGGGCTGAACGATTTGTGCTGGCGCGCTTCCGGGCCGTGCCTGAAGATGCGGAATGCTGGAAATCA
>JBCBUN010000115.1:0-6132 GCA_039818145.1 Pseudomonadota bacterium | reverse complement strand
GTACTTTTCCAGACAGATGCCGACTGTGCGGGTAGGCGGCATAGATGCTGCGGTCGTAATACTCATAGTCTTCAAGCACACGTACCAGACGCCCGGTGGCAAGGTCGTCACGCACCGTCGACCAGAGGCATAACCCAAGCCCCACGCCGGCACGCACAAGTGTAGCAACGCCGCGTGCCGTGTTGACCCTCATCCGCGCCGGGACCTGGACCCGGCTCACATCACCGTCGACATTGAAGTGCCACTGTCCGGTGGGATTGACCGGCGACAGGACAACGCAGCTATGGCTTGCCAGATCATCCGGATGCTGAGGCGTACCGCGGGTCGCCAGGTAGGCCGGCGACGCACAGACCAGATATGGAAAGTCCATGACCTTGCGGATGATCAGGCTGGAGTCCGGCATGTCATCCACCCGAACAGCCACATCATATCCCTCGCCGATGATATCGACCCGGCGCTCATCGAGGGTGAGATCCACCGATATGTCGGGATAGGCCTCCATGAACGAAGGCAGAGCCGGGACAAGCACATCTTCTCCAAAGGCCCGTGGAGCTGCGACCTTCAGGGAGCCGCGCGGAGCCCCATGACGGCTGCGCACCATGTCATGGGCTTCGTCCACCTCAGCCACCAGAGCCGCGCACCTTTCGCGATAGGCTGCCCCGGTTTCAGTCAGGCCCACATGCCGGGTGGTCCTGTTGAGAAGGCGCACCCCCAGATACTCTTCAAGCTGGGCAACCTTCTTGCTGGTCAGCGCTTTCGACAGGCCCAGTTGCCGAGCAGCCGCAGAAAAGCTGCCCTGTTCGGCAACCACCGCAAATATCCGCATGGCCTCTAGCGTGTCCATTCGACAAATCCCACTGTCATCATTTCGTTGACAGTCTTTCGGATAAGTACGGGATTATCAATACTTTGAGGAGGCGTCATCTTCCCCGTGTTGTTTCAAGCCGCCAACACTCAGGCGCTCACAGGGAAGACCGACACCATGATCAAACTTTACCGCCACGAACTCTCCGGCCACGCCCACCGCGTGGAACTGTTCCTGTCCCTCCTCGGCCTCGATCACGAGCTTGTGGACGTCGACCTGATGTCCGGCGCCCACAAGACGGAAGCATTTCGCGCCCTCAACAGCTTTGCCCAGTTGCCGGTCATCGACGACAACGGCGTCATCGTGTCGGATTCAAATGCCATCCTTGTTTACCTCGCCAAGACATATGGGAATGAGACCTGGCTCCCCGAAGACGCGACGCAGGCCGCGCAGGTGCAGCGCTGGCTATCTGTCGCTGCAGGGCCCATCGCATCTGGTCCGGCCGCGGCACGTCTCGTAACGCTCTTCAAGGCACCGCTGGATCACGAACGCACCAAGAGCATTGCCTACGCGCTGTTTGACGTGATGGAGCAGGAACTGGCCGCCCGTGACTGGCTCGCCGGTGCCGACGCAACGATCGCCGACGTCGCAGGCTACAGTTACATCGCCCACGCGCCCGAAGGCGACGTCTCGCTTGAGCCATATCCCCATATCCGCGGGTGGCTGAAGCGCATCGAGGATCTGCCTGGCTTTGTCGCCATGAAGGCCACACGCATTGCATTGGCTGCCTAGTCAAACAAAAACGGAGTGGTTGGTGTCGCACCGACCACCCCGCCTCCCCTTCGACCAAGCGTCTCAGGAAGGAACCAACCCATGACCACCCTCAATCAGACACCAGCATCCCCGTTCCATGCGGGTGAAATTGCAGTTCAGAAAAAGCTCGGCGTCGATGAACGCATGGCCGTCATAGGGGCAAAGTTCATTCGCGATCACATGCCGCAGGAACATCGCGACTTCTACGAGCAACTGCCATATGTCGTGCTGGGCACGCAGGACGGGTCAAGTCAGCCATGGGCAACGATGCTCGCGGGCTCGAAAGGTTTCATACACAGCCCAACGGACCGCACGCTCAAGATCACGACACACCTGCCTGCAGCAGATCCAGCCCTTGCCGTCCTGTTCAAGGGGGCGCCGGTCGGCGGCCTTGGCATAGAACTCGATACCCGACGTCGAAATCGTTTCACGGCGCATGTGGAGGCCCACGCAAAGGAACATCTGCACCTTGCCATTGATCAGAGTTTTGGGAATTGCCCGCAGTTTATCCAGACCCGGGCGCTGCTTGAGACCCGCGATCCTGATGCGCCTCATGCAGAATCACCTGTCCGCATCACATCATTGGAAGGAAACCTGCGCAATTTGGTCGAGCAGGCCGACACGTTCTTTGTCGCCTCATCGACACGATCCCACATGCCACAAACTGCCAACAGCGGTGTAGATGTCTCACATCGCGGCGGGGCAGCAGGATTCATCAAGGTTGAGAACAGCCGTACACTGATGATTCCTGACTATGCCGGAAACAACTTCTTCAACACACTGGGAAATCTTCTGGAAAACCCCAAGGCTGGATTACTGTTTCCTGATTTTGAAAAAGGCACCTTGGTCCATCTGGCAGGATCGGTCGAGATCATCTGGAGCGGGCCGGACGTGGACCAGTTTCCAGGGGCCGGGCGCGCATGGCGCTTTACCTTAGACCATGGGCTGGTGCGGCCTGAAGCGCTGCCCATACGTTTTGAGTTTGGAGAGTTCTCCCCAAAATCCATCAAGCACGGCACATGGCAGCATAGCTGAAAGACAATCAGCCTTTAAGGCTGGCTTCAATCGTTGCAATCGTCTGTGCACGGATGAGCATCTTGTTCGCGGCATAAGCGCCGTTGGGCAACTCGCCGAGCTGAGCCGCAATGCCGGTTGCCGTGTCCAGCACCTTGTCCGCGTCCACGACCTGATCCAGATAGCCGACTTTCACGGCACCCTCAGGGTCATACATCTTGGCTTGCACAATCGCTTCGGTCAGAAAGCGCGGATCAAGGCGCGCACGGGGCAACTCAATGCCGAAGATGGGCAACGTCATGCCGTTGACCGTTTCGTTGGCGCCAATGGCGAACTCACCAGCCGCCCCAATACGTGTGTCGCAGCCCGCCAGCAAAAACACGCCCATGGCGATGGCATGGCCTGTACATGCAGCCACTATCGGCAGCTTGTTGCCATACAACCGAAGCGCAAATGCGCCACCGCGATTGACCAGGGCTTTGACTTCCTCAGCACTTGCCCCGTTCATCAGCTTCAGATCAAAGCCTGCGGAAAAAAGCCCTGGCTTACCCGTGAGCACCACCGCCTTGGCGTCCGCTTCGGCTTTGTCCATGGCCGCCTCAAGGCCTTCAAGCAGGGTGGGGTTCACCGCATTGGCCTTACCGTCATCCATGGTGATGACCGCAACGTCGCCGTTCATTTCCAGTGTGACGCTCATGGGTTCGCTCCTGCTTGGCTGCCAGTTCGTAAGTTCATTTATAAAACCAATAAGGGGCCACATGGCAAAATGCCAGTGACCCCTTAAGGCAAACGAAGACTCGTTTTTGCAAATCAGGCTGCAGTGCTACTCGGCAGCTGCAACCTTGTCCTGCGTCTTGGTGTCGAAGTCGCTGGCATCGTGGCGCTCATGAAGCTGCGATTCCGGCGCACCAAACACACGGTTGACCATGCGACCGCGCTGAACAGCCGGACGGTCACCGACGAGGTCCATCCAGCGTTTCACGTTCTTGTATTCCTGTGTCTGCAGGAATTCCGCAGCGTCATAGGCGGCGTTGGCCACAACTGCGCCATACCAGGGCCAGATTGCCATGTCGGCAATCGTGTACTCTTTGCCGGCCATGTACTCATTGTCCGCCAGGTGGCGATCCAGCACGTCAAGCTGCCGCTTCACTTCCATGGCAAAGCGATCGATCGCGTATTCGATCTTGATGGGCGCATAGGCATAGAAGTGTCCAAAGCCACCGCCCAGATAAGGCGCGCTGCCCATCTGCCAGAACAGCCAGGACATGCACTCCGTCCGCGCCACATGTTCGGTGGGCAGGAACTCGCCGAACTTTTCAGCCAGGTACAAAAGGATCGACCCGGACTCAAACACCCGCGTCGGTGGCGTGGTGCTGTGGTCCATCAGGGCCGGGATCTTGGAATTGGGATTGGCACCCACAAAGCCGCTGCTGAACTGCGCGCCTTCACCAATATTGACCAGCCACGCATCATACTCAGCGCCGCTATGGCCCTTGGCCAGCAGCTCTTCGAGCATCACGGTCACCTTCACACCATTGGGCGTTCCCAGTGAGTACAGCTGCATCGGATGTTTGCCGACCTGCAGGTCCTGGTCATGGGTTGGCCCGGCAATCGGCCGATTGATGTTGGCAAAACGGCCGCCGCTTTCCTTGTCCCATGTCCAGATTTTCGGGGGTACGTATTCGTTCGTGTCGCTCATGGCGCGCTCCCTCAGTTTTGATAAGGCGTATGCGAATTGTTGTTGCCCACATGTGACCACGCCTTGGCGCAATCGTCGAGCCGGCTTTCAGCACCAAAGTGAGTCCTTACCGTCGCCCTTTCAACAGCCGGTCGCCCGAAACGCAAAAAAGTGAGAGTTGACTCTAGAGTCTCAATTGAGACATATATGTCTCATGATCAATACGAAGAGGCTCCCAACCCGTGAGGCCATCATTGAAGCCGCCTTTGATGTTCTCAACCGCAACACCGGCGCGTCCCTGGCTGAAATTGCACTGGGCGCGGGGGTGGGACGGGCAACCCTGCACCGGCACTTCTCCTCCCGCGACGATCTCCTGCGCACTCTGGCGCACATCGCCATAGACGAGATGGATGCGGCAACGCACGAAGCCTGCCAGGGCGTTGAGACCCACAGCGCTGCCATGCGCAGATGCCTTGAGGCGCTCATCCCCCTGGGCAATCGCCATGGTTTCATTGCCCGGGAACCGGTCGATGAAGACGAGGCCCTGTCGGCGGAGTATGCGCGTCTCGACAGGGAAACCATCGAGATGATTGAGGGCGCCAAGGCCGAAGGTCTGTTTCCGACAAGTACCCCCACCAGCTGGATCGCGCGCATCTACGATCAGCTGCTCTACGCCGCCTGGGACAGCGTTCGCACCGAGGAGGCAACCCCGTCGCAGGCAGCTGACCTTGCTTGGACAACCCTGACCCAAGGTCTGGAGACAAAACTCAATGACAAGTGAAACGCTCGAGGCCTTGGGTGGCTCCATTGATGAAGCCTTCTTCCTGCTCGGCAGCGCAATTCTGCTGATTGAGATCACCAAGGGCCTGCTGACAGGATCGATGAAGGGACGCACCTTCCTCGACATGGGGGCCAGTATCTCCACACAGATACCGGCCCTTGCTGTTGAAATCAGCTTGCTGTTCTCCGGCTACCTGCTGTTTTCTTTGCTGGCGGACAATCTGGTGACCTGGACGTTGCCACTCGACACATGGGTGATTGTTGCAGGCGTTGTTGCTGCAGACTTTGTGTACTACTGGGAGCATCGCATTGCCCATCAGGTGCGCGTGCTGTGGATCCAACATGCGGTGCACCACTCCTCCCGCTACATGAACATCACAACGAGCATACGGTTCGGCCCGCTTGAGAGTGTGTGGAGCCTCATATGCCACCTGCCACTGGTGTTTCTTGGCTTTCCGCCTGAGGTCATCTTCTTCGGCATTATCGTCGTGCTGGCCTATCAGACCTGGATCCACACAGCGCTTGTGGGGCAGCTCGGGCCGATTGAAGGCATCCTCAACACACCTGCCAACCACCGTGTCCACCATGGCTGTGACGCCAAATATGTGGACAAGAATTATGGCGGCATCTTCATTGTCTGGGACAGGATGTTTGGCACTTACCAGCGTGAAGAAGAAACGCCGCGCTATGGCCTGGTCCGCGACTTTGACAGCGTCAATCCTTTGCGTGTCTGGATTTCCGAGTTACCCGGATTGTTCCGTGACGTGCGCGAGGCAAAAAGCATGTCAGATGTCTGGACCTGCCTGATGGCACCTCCGGGCACCTACCCTTCGCGCACAAAGTCCGCCGCAAAACCCACTGGCGCATCACAGCGCAGGACGCAGGTAGCCATTCCAGATGAGGCCCCATAAGCTGCCCCGACAAAAACAACTCAGGGGGAAATTATGATCTGGATTGCCCGTATCGCCGTCGGCCTCGTCTTTGCGTTTTCGCTGCTTATGGGTCTGCAGACCTTCTTCACACCCGAAGCCTCAGCTGTCAC
>JBCBUN010000114.1:0-6161 GCA_039818145.1 Pseudomonadota bacterium | reverse complement strand
ATGCCGTAATCATAGATTTTCATGGATGTACTTTTCTACAGAGACGGCTGACTGATGGGTACTTGTGACGGTGTCGCGTTATTGGCTTCAACCTTGGTTTTGAGGTTGCTGGCCAGCAGTGCCGGAATATTCACCTCAGGAGGTGCCTCCACGCCACGGCCTGAGTAGAGCCCTTTGCCCGGTGCCTGGAGGCTCGCGAGATCATGGCCCATGTCCACGTCATAGGTCCGATCAATCTGGAAACGCAGATGTTGTTCCGCCTTGTACCACGCCGTTTTCACAGCTCCATCCTTGCATGAGGCGAGTTCCTGCGGATCCGTTGCGCCCCAGCGCCGTTCCACGCAGTGATAGGGATCGAAGGACATGTCCCATAAGCGGTTCATGACATCCTCAAGGTTGAGGCGAATCTGCTGAGCGTTGCTCTTGCGATATGTCACCTCACACGCATGGCTTTCTTCGTAGAACGCAGCCATCAGGTCAGCCGCCAGATCGGTTCCCTCATAGCTCAGTTTCGGATCACCGGATGCGTGCATGTCCAGAAGCTGTTGAACCAGGTCATACGTCTCTTTGAAGGACGTTTTAAGGCGGGCGTCTCTGGAGGGAGTTGAGTAGCTCTCCCAGATCCCTTCCGTGCCGTAGATGTTGTCTGGCAACCGGCGCGGCTGATTGTATCTATGGATGCCTGTCTTGATTGCGATGTCGACAGCGTGTTTGCGGGCAGCGATGTCCTGACATAGCGACGTCATCATCGCTCGCAACTCACGGACCGGACGATACTTGAGGTCGCCTACGGAAAGCGACGCTCGCACCCATTCGTAGTAGTTCAGGTTCTGGCCTTTGACCACAAAGGACGGTTCATACCACTTGGTGAAATTGAGCACTTCGGTGCCGGCGTATTGCTCAAGTGAAAAATCTGCCAACTCGATGTTGGCCGCACCCGTTACACGGCCGCCGTAGAGCACACCATTGGCCGCACGCTTGTAGCCTTCAAGCTGAATTGGCCGCCAGTTCTTGAAACCCGTGCCGAGCTTCGCCTGAGTGCGCAAGAAATTGCGGCCGAAGTAGCTGCGCGAAAGCGACTGATCGGGGTGTGCTGCGAGTGTCAGGACACGACCATCTTCAGTCACTTTGTACACCATCGTGACGTGACCGTTGACGTCGTAGACCACCGTACCTGGACGAATGGTGTCCCGGTTGATGTCTGGTGAATAGTGGTCGGTAAAGTATGGAGCAGCTTCCGCAGCCGCGTGATGCCGATACATCCCTGTGGAGACCGCGCCGATGTAGCGAATAAATTTCACGGCATTTATGCCGGTCTTTGCATCACGACGCGCCACCACCTGATTGCCATCCAGGGAGTAACGGATGTCACTCCCCGGCCCATCGCCGGAACGCATTGCCGTCTGGTGTGAAAACGGCAACCCGTTCTTCCACGCATAATAGGCGCGCAGCATGTAGGGCATGTCCGCACAGTCTGCCCACCACTTCACATATGGGTCTGTTGCACGATACGGATTGGCCGGGCTCTTCAGACAGTCATTCATGGTGAAACAGTCAGCCTCACCCAGCGCGGTTATGAACTCGCTGAAGCCGCGCTCGTCTGATTCACTCCAGTGGTCTTTTGTGATTACCCATTGAGAGGAACGCGCCGCCTGCGCCGCCCCCACAAACGATGCTGTGAAGGCAACGGCGCCCGCGGCCACCACGGCAGTGCGTGCCATGGCTTTGAGCGTGGAGAACGGCGCTGTGTTCAGCGCATGAAAATCTGGCATACGGTTGCCCCCAACAAACACCCGTTCGGTCCCTCTTTGGACCTACGCTGCATAAAGCCCGTTCCCCCGCTTCCAATACCCGGAAACGCCATTCCTGCAGCAGCTTGCAGGAACAACAGGCGTCGCTGCACAACAGCCTGTTTACGCTACGGCGGCAAGTCAAGTGACAGGTCAGCCTTAACGGGCAACTGCGTGATTTCGCGGCACAATGCGACAAAATTCATCACCGAGTTGCAAAAAGCACGTGACAGGGTGTCGCGGCTCTTGTAATAGTGCTGTCACAATAAAAAGGGGGCTGTCACGGGCGTTTTCCGCTCCAAGATGGCCCAAGTTTAGGGAGGAGAGCTTCCCCCTACCAAGGTCACTAAGGGCAAACCCAAGACCATTTTCGCGCGGCGATCTAACCGCTTGCTCGCAGCGATAGGGGAAGGAAGCAAACTAGAAAGCAAGGTCCTTACGGGCCTTGCTTTTTTTCTGCCTGCTTCTCTTCTTAGCGCCCCGTCGACGGAATTGAAATGGTGCGCGGGGCGACGTCCAGCTACTTGGGTTCCTCGAAGCGGGGCAGGAACGGGACATCGTCCAAAGCAATCAGTCTGTACTCCAGCACGGCAAATGCAAGCGACCAGATGACCAGGGACACTCCGGTCGTTATCAGAACTTTGCGCAGGAGTTGAGGTTTTGCTGGTGCGCTCTCCGCGGCACCCTCGACAAGGGTGTCGCCTGCTTCAGCACTTGTGCGCACGCCAAATGGAAGCACTGCAAACAGCACCAAAAACCAGATCAGTCCAAAAATAGCGATACCACCTGCCAAAGACATTTGGCCGTCCTCCTGTCGTCGTCCTAGACCCGCGTCACCAGAACGCGTACCGGGGGCTTCTTGTCCCACAAAAACCGGATGCGCCCTCGTACCGCACGCCGGGCCGCCTCAGCGACTGCATCATCATCTCGCTTTGCGGACTTTCGCATGCGATTGACCGCGTCTTCGGCCGCTTCGGCACATGTGTCTTCGATACTCAAATCATCTTCAAGGTCGGGAATACCAACTGCAGCCACATCAGCATCTGCGAGCAACTGACCATCATCATCTACCACAAGTGATACGACAACATGGCCGGCGAAAGACATCTGACGGCGCTCGCGCAGGGGCGCCTCTCCGGCACGCACAAGTATGCGGCCATCGAGATGGAGCCGGCCTGCCGGCACATCATCAATGATTTCTGCGGGGCCCGGCGCAATGCGAGCCATGAGCCCGTTCCTAAGCACCAGTTGCTCGGGCACCTGGAGTTCTTCTGCAAGTTCTGCATGCGCCAACAAATGACGAGGCTCTCCGTGTACGGGAATGGAAAGCTCTGGTCGTATCCATTGATACATCATGGTCAGTTCATCGCGGCAGGGATGTCCGGACACATGTACGTCATGATCTTTTTCTGTCAGCACATCTATGCCTCGCTCTGACAAGCGGTTGTGCAATTCGAAAATCGGCAATTCGTTGCCGGGTATGATTTTCGACGAGAAAATCACCGTATCGCCCTCACTCAAAGAGATATGCCGATGACTGTCATCGGCAATGCGCGACAAGGCGGCGCGTGCCTCACCTTGGCTGCCGGTACAAAGGTAAAGCACATTGTCGGGAGGCAGATAGCCGGCATCATCTTCCGCAACCGGGAGAGGTATTCCCTTCAGATATCCTGTTTCCCGAGCTGCGGCGGTGATTTTGTGCATGCTTCGGCCAACCAGCACTGTGCTGCGATCATTTGCAGCTGCGGCCTGCATGATGGTGGCAAGACGCGCAAGGTTTGACGCGAATGTCGTCACCGCAACACGGCCACTCAGCGTCCCAATCAGAGCCGTCAGGTTCTTGCGTACATCGGCTTCAGAGCCAGAACGACCTGGAGACAGGACGTTCGTACTGTCACACACGATGGCGCGAACACCCTCATCGCCAAATGCCTTGAGCGTCGCAACATCAGTCGTGTCGCCAATCAACGGGTTTTCGTCGATCTTCCAATCGCCGGTGTGCATCACATTGCCGAGCGGTGTGCGGATGGCAATCGCGTTGGGCTCCGGGATGGAGTGCGTCAGTGTCACAAACTGCATCTCGAAGGGGCCAAGTGTTAGGTCACCGCCCAGCGGAATTTCGTGCAGCGGCACTTCATTCAGCAGTCCATGCTCAGCCAACTTTCCGCGTAGCATGGCCGCGGTGAATGGCGTTGCGTAGAGCGGGCACCTCAGCCGTTCCCAAAGATGCGGGACGGCACCGATATGGTCTTCGTGGGCATGAGTGAGAACGAGGCCGAGCAGGTTTTCCCGCTCGCCTTCAATGAACATCGGGTCTGGTGTGATGACGTCAATTCCGGGTTCCGTCGCATCAGGAAACGTGATCCCCAGATCGATGGCCAGCCACTTGCGGTCCTTTGCAGGTCCGTACCCGTACAGATTGAAATTCATGCCGATCTCGCCGGTTCCACCTAAAGGCAGAAACACAAGCTCATCGTTGATACCGGCGGGCCTCTTGGATTTTGCCATCAGGAGTTGCGGCCATAAATCTCAAGCAGACCAACGCTGGTCACATCCGGATCAAACACATCGATCTTGTCGGTGGCCCCATCAAACAGCGACGCAACGCCACCCGTTGCGACAACCTTCATCGGCTTTCCAAATTCAGCCTTCACGCGATCAATCAGTCCTTCGATCAAACAGATGTAGCCCCAGAACACTCCGGACTGCATGGCTTCTACCGTGTTGCGCCCAATGGTCTGCTCCGGACGCTCAATAGCAACGCGGGGCAGCTTGGCTGCCGCGTCATGCAAGGCCTGCATTGAGAGGTTGATGCCGGGAGAAATGATGCCGCCCTGAAACGCGCCCTTCTCATCAACAACATCAAATGTGGTCGCCGTACCGCTGTCGACTATCAGAAGTGGACCGCCGTGGGATACAAATGCGCCGACCGCGTTGACCAAACGGTCAGCCCCGACCTCACGGGGATTGTCCATATCAACCGCGACTCCGAGCTCCACGTTCTCGCCGATGACTTTCGGCTCGATATTCAGATACCGACGGCTCAGGTTGCGCAGATTGAAGAGTGATTGCGGCACAACAGTTGAGATGATGCAGCCCGTAACCTCACTGATTTCCAATTGCTGCATACGCATCAACTCAGACAACCAGACGATATACTCGTCGGCAGTTCGCCCGGTCGCTGTGGACGTCCGCCATTGGGCGCGCCACTCTTTTCCATCATGGATGCCAAAGACCGTGTTGGTATTGCCGGTATCAATTGTCAGCAGCATGATCTACCTCAGGCTGAATTGCGGGATGTCGTGTCTGGAAAGAACACATCCCCCGCTGAAACTCTACGTAGTGTATCACCAGCTCGTATCTCTAGTGCACCGTCGGCATCAAGAGATACAAACTCTCCTTCAATCACTTCATCATGAAGGCGAATAGTAATTGGTCCGCCAACGCCGCGCGCGCGTGCCAGCCAATCATTGCGAATAGAGCTGAATCCTGCGCCCCTGTTCCACTGCGCTGCTCGGTTCTGAAAGGCCACTGCAAGCTTTGCAAGCAGCTCCAGCGGTGTAATGGCAACGCCGTGCCCCATCAGGCAAGTTGCAGAATACGGCGTGTCATCCGGCGCAGCAGTTATGTTTATGCCGATCCCAATTGCAAGCAGAGGGTCTGCAGCTGAATGGTCAGTAGGCCCAGGCGCTGATTCAATCAGTATGCCGCTTACTTTTGCGTCATCAATCAGAAGGTCATTTGGCCATTTGAGGGCGAGACCCTGAACGCCCAAGCTTTCAACCGCATCATGCACCGACAGGGCCGTCACAAATGACAGTTCGGCTGCCCTTGGTAAGGAGCATTCGGGTGCATACAGGTGCGTACAGAAAAGGTTTCCGGGCTCCGACATCCAGGCCCTGCCCCGGCGCCCTCGTCCGGCAGACTGTGTATCCGCACATATCCATGCGGGTCCGGTGGCGCCGCTGCGAGCCAGCCGGCGAGCCTCTTCGTTCGTTGAGTCAATTTGAACGTGATGATGCAGGCCCAAACCAGCGGGCCATCCATCAGGTCGTGATGGGTGCGTGCTCAGAACAGCGAGCCTGCAGCCGCTGCTGCGCTATCGAGAAGCGGCGACGGGTAGACGAAGAAGAGCGTGACAAAGGCAGCGGCAATGGTGAGGACAAACCGAATGTCGCCGGATATGGGCTTTTCAAACGGGACTGCCGGCTCGTCGAAGTACATGACCTTGATGACGCGCAGATAATAGTAGGCACCAACAACGCTTGCGAGCACGCCAATAACTGCGAGGACATACAGACCAGCCTCGATTGCCGCAAGGAACACAAAGTACTTTGCGAAGAACCCAATAAAGGGCGGAATTCCTGCAAG
>JBCBUN010000113.1:0-6164 GCA_039818145.1 Pseudomonadota bacterium | reverse complement strand
ATATTGGTTGGCTCATCCTGCTGGCTGGGGCCGGCATTGCGTTCTATCACCAGAACCCGGCCTATCTGACACGCAGTGCAATCTACCGCCTTTCTATTGAGTCACGCGAACGCCTTGCGTTGGACATTGGCCATCTTGTCGCGTCGTCATTTGAACGTGGTGAGAAACCCTGGACTGCGCAACGCATCGCCCGAGTGATGCGGCTGCCACTGCCGCCGGTCGAACGCGTCGTCGCATTTTTGATGAACGATGGTCTGCTTATCGAAACCAGCAGCGAGTCCCCTGGGCTTGTGCCCGGCAGACCGATCGACCGGATCACCGTGAATGAGTGGCTGACGGTGGTGCGCCGTGGAGCCGAGGGGCATGCGCAGCTGGAACTGCGTCAGGGTGATGATATCATTGAAGACGATGACAAGCTCACGCAGCTTGTTCAACGCCTCGAAGACGTCCGAGCGCAGGCATTGGAAGGGATTACCCTTCGCGATCTGGTATCGACACGGACGTTGGAAAAGACCATCGAAGCCGACAAAATCGCGTCCGTCGGCTAGCAACTTGCACCAGTCAAAAAGAAAACGGGGAAGATGTTTCCACCTTCCCCGTCTAACTTGCCGATTGTCTGTACGCGGTTACTGACGCGCGCGTGGGTGCCCTAAATAGTGCGCCAGCTTCCATCAGGCATTCGGCAGGCCGTTGCTACATCGCGGTACGGGCCTTGCGGTCCGTAAAATGTGCTTTCAATCTGTTTGCATTGCCGACCGCCATTGTAGTGAGTGGGGCCGGACTGAAACTGGCCGTGGTGGCCTGAGCGTGGGTTCCGCCACTGAACGGGACCCTGGCTGTAGATCGAGTCTGAATAGGCGCGTTCTGCATACAGCGCATCTGCACGATCGAGACTCTGGCCAGCCGACCCGCCAACTGCGGCGCCCAAAAGTGTGCCGACGCCGGTAGCGATCAGCTGACCATTGCCGGAGCCGAACTGTGAACCGAGCAAGCCACCGGCCACGCCACCAATCACGGCACCACCGACAGTCTTGGGGCCATATCCATAGCCACCACCAGTCTGGCAGGCGCCAAGCGCCAATGCCGCTGCAAGAACTGCTGCAATCTTGAGACTTCGCATTTCGTATCGCCTTCCCGTCTGGTTCAGCGCCTTCTTAGCGGCGCCATTGATGTATTTCGGATGACGCCGGCCGCCAATGACTTGGGGAGTCTTTGGGCATGAGGGGCATAGAGGAGGAGCCCGCGTCATCCGATGAACAAACATTAGGGAAGATGAATTGAGGCTGGGGTGAACCGCATATTCATATGCTGTTCATTTTGTAAGCTCAGGCGGCTAAAGGCAGGGAAAGCCTAGCTTTTACGCCCCCCAGAGGCGATGCATCGAGCTCGAAAGAGCCCTGATAAAGTCCTGCTATGTCTTCGACAATAGACAATCCCAGGCCTGATCCGGGGACCGACTCGTCAAGCCGTGCGCCGCGTTTGAGGACACGGGCCCGCTCTTCTTCGGAGAGGCCGGGTCCATCGTCCTCAACTGTAATCACCACTTGCTCAGCAATACGTTCTGCCTGAACAGCAATACGGCCGTCGGCCCATTTGAATGCGTTATCCAGAAGATTGCCAAGCAACTCTTCCAGGTCCTGGCGCTCACCACGAAAGTCTAGATTCTCGGGACACTCGACTGTCACGAGGTAGTCCCGGTCCCGATGAATACGCTTGAGCGTTCGCACAAGGTCGTCGCTGACGGAGGCCACAGACGCGCGCGCGCCCAACACGCTGCCCGACGCAGCAGCACGTGCGCGGACAAGATAATGATCGACCTGACGCCGCATCAAATCCGTTTGTCTACGGACGGTATCGCCCAGCACTCTTGCATCAGTCGGTTGAGCGGCGTGTGGAGACCCGGCTTCATTGGTGAGAACGCTCAGAGGTGTCTTTAGAGCATGAGCCAGATTGCCCACATGTGTGCGGGCACGCTCAACTATCTGTGCGTTGTGGTCCAGCAGCTTGTTCATCTCATCCGCAAGGGGGGCAATCTCCGATGGCAGCTCACCGGTCAAACGCTCTGCGCGGCCCGACCGAATATCGGTCAATCCTTCTTCGACAGACCTCAAGGGGCGCAGGCCATAGCGCACTTGAATCAGAAGTGCCCCGATGAGCCCTACAAGGAGAATGCCGACAGCAAACGCAATGGTTCCGTTGAACGCTTCCGTCTCGCGTTCGATGTCATCCACAGCGCCTGCGACAATGAATGTAAATTCTCTGGAGGCGCCCGGCAGGGTCACATCACGGGCGACGATCCGCAGGGTCTGCCCCTCGGGTCCGATTGCCTGTCCGCGGCGTGGGCCGGGCTCATCGGTTGCCTCTGGAATGGGAAGCTCTTGATCCCAGATGCTGCGGGACCTGAGCAATACCTGCCCGTCGGACGCATTGGTTACCTGCCAGTACAAGCCGGAGAAGGGACGTTCGAAACGGGCTTGTGTGAAGCGCCTGCGCAGCACCAAGCGGCCTTCCGGACCGATTTCAGCGTCAGCAATCAGCCCACCAAGAAGGACGTCGGTACGGGCGTCAAAGCTGCTTTCCACACTTTCGCGGAATGCCGATGCCAATAGAAGGCCACCGCCGACCAGAATGACAAGGCTCCAGATGGCGGCGCCTGCCACCAGCCGGAAGGCGAGTGAATTAGGCCGCATCTTCCGGTTGAGCGAGGCAATAGCCAAGGCCTCTGACAGTCTGGATGAGATTGACGCCAAGCTTTTTCCGAACACGGCCTACGAATACCTCAATCGTATTGGAATCACGATCGAAGTCCTGATCATAGAGATGCTCCACCAGCTCGGTGCGAGACACAACCCGTCCCTTGTGCATCATCAAATAAGCCAGGAGGCGGTATTCAAGCGCTGTCAGCTTCACGGGATTTCCGTCGATGGAGACGCGCGCCGCTCGTGTATCAAGACGCAGAGGTCCGCACTCGAGGTCAGATGTTGCATGTCCGGCGGCCCGGCGGACCAACGCCCGGAGGCGGGCGAGAACTTCTTCCACGTAAAAGGGCTTGGCGACATAGTCGTCTGCACCGGCGTCGAAGCCTGCAACCTTGTCGCTCCAGCGATCGCGCGCCGTCAAAATAAGGACCGGGGTCTTGATACCTGCACGGCGCCAGCGCTCAAGAACAGTCACGCCATCAAGAGCCGGCAGACCAAGATCGAGCAGGATTGCATCGTATGGTTCTGTCTCACCAAGGAAGTGCCCCTCTTCGCCATCAGCTGCAGAATCTACTGCATATCCTGCATCGGTCAGTACCGTGACCAACTGGCGGGAGATATCCACATCGTCTTCAACCACTAGAACGCGCATAACGTGCCTCGTCTCTTATCTACCGTGCACTCGAAGCACACGACCGGATTTTCCATCAACGATCACATCAACAACGGAGTCGTTCGCACGGATCAGCTTGAGGCGGTAGACACCGGTGCGATCATTGAGATCGACCTCCAGCAAATCACCGCCACCAATTTCCCGGCGAGCGATACCAAGAACTGTCTCAAGCGGCAGAACATCGCCGTTCTGCACCACACGCCACGAGCTGTTTGTACGCTCCTGAGACTGCACATTGTCATTGAGGGGAAGAAAACCATTGCGGCTGTCAGCATGCGCGGGAAGTGCCGCGAATACGAACAGTGCGAGCAAGACGGCAAGCCCCGACCGGAGGAGCGCAATGGCTGACTTATGTTTGATCGTTGTCCACATGAGAAGCATTTCTAAGGAAGCCCGCGTGAACCCTACATGAACATGAACGAAAGACAGTCTTCACCGCAAAAACAACAGCAAATGAGCCATTTTTTCTGAACGAGGGCTAGATCCCCTTGAAACTCACAAACTCCTCAAGGGGCGCCCGTTCCGTTCGGAGTGTGTTTATGGGCTCATTTTCATCGCGATAGCCGATTCCCAGCCCGCAAAAGAGCATCTGCTCGTCTGGAATGCCGACAAACTCACTGACTGTCTTGTACCAGATCGCCCACGCCTCCTGGGCACATGTATCAAGGCCATGTTCGCGCGCGAGCAGCATGACTGACTGAATGAACATGCCCAGATCAGACCACTGGCCTTCCTGCATGGTGCGATCGATGGAAAAGAACATGGCCACCGGTGCGTCAAAGAACTGGAAGTTCTTGGCAAACTGAACAAGACGCCCTGCCTTGTCTTCGCGGGTGACGTTGATACTCGCATACATGTCCTCGCCGACCTTGTAGCGGCGGGACTTGTAAGGCTCCTTCAGAGACTTGGGGTAGATGTCGTACTCGGTCCCCTCGCCGAAGGGATTGTCGGGTAGCTTGTCCGCGATGATCTTCTTGAAGCTCTTCAGCTCGTCGCCGCCAACAACGTAAACATGCCAGGGCTGCAGATTGCCTCCAGATGGCGCCCGCTTTGCTGTTTCAAGGAGTTTTACAATGGTGTCGCGAGGGACCGGCGTGTCCTTGAAGGCACGGCATGTGAAGCGGCTGTCGAGAGCTTCTGAAACTTTCATGGGACGGATCCTCAAATGTGGAACTGTGTTTGTGTTGTTTTTATCGCGCCGTGACTGTCGCCCAGAGGTTATGCCCACCGCCCTCTATTGCGCTTTTGCCAAGCAGCCGGGCCCAGTGCGCTGCCCCGCCATATTCCGGAGCCCAAGACCATAATCTACGTGTCCAGAAATGCAGGCCGTGCTCGTAGGTAAACCCGATGGCACCATGGGTCTGGTGCGCAATTGAAGCGCCTATTTGCGCTGCGTCCGACGCACGGACTTTAGCAGTGGCAATATCGAATTCCGCAGCATTTGGATCTGCCAGAACTGCGCGGGCAGCCGCATCGACAGCTACGCCAACAGATGCAGCGTGGGTCGCAAGTTCCGCGAGTTGATGTTGTACAGCCTGAAACTTGGAGATCGGGCGACCGAACTGGACCCGTTCGCCTGCGTATTGCACGGCCTGAAGAAGAACAGACTGCAGTGCGCCCGCAATGGCAGCCGATCGTGCAAGGGCACCGAACAGTTCTGCGGAATTGGAGGGAAGACTTGCAACGCCCGCTGCAATTGCGGCGTCAGACACTGATACTTGCGCCACGCTCTCACGCGCGATTGTTGAATTGGTCTGACCAATTTGAGGGTTGGCGAACAATGCGACCTGAATGCCACCATCCGCCTCATCTGTTGGCGACAAGGCAACCACATGGGCGCAATTCGCAGCAAAAGGCACATCCTCCATTGGCCCAGCAAGGACCACACCATCCGGCCCTGAAGTGACCTGCGCAGACGCGAAAGTAACCGGACCATCCGGTGCGTCGATGCCGGCCCGATCCAAAAACCAGTTTGCGAGAATTGTTTCTGCCAGTGGCAAAGGTACGGCATGGGTTCCGCAGGCTTTCAGAAGCACAAGTGCGTCCGGCCATTGTGCGCCTGCGCCACCGCGCGCCTCGCTGACAAGGACTTTAGGAAAACCGTTTTCTTCAACAGCGCTCCACAAGTCCTGGGGCCAATCACTCTCTTCTGCTGCAATACGTACCTGCTTGGTAAGTTTATCCGTAAACAGACGGTTTGCTGTATCCGCAAGCATTGTCTGAAGTTCGTTCATAATCGGCTACCTCAACCCCAGACCGCGGGCAATGATGCCGCGCAAAATTTCGCGTGTGCCGCCCCGCAAGGAGAACGACGGCGCGTTCTGGACGAGGTAGGCAGCGGCTTCATCCAGCCCTCCCGTTCCCAGATGGAATGGACGCTCGAGCAAGTCCGTTGCGAGGCCGGGCATGCGTTGCTCGAGGACCGCGCCCAAGTCCTTGACCACCGATGCCTCCAGTGCCGGGTTCTGACCGGCTTCAAGCATGCCCGCAACCGAGACAGACATCTGACGCAGGGTTGAGAGTTCCGCAACCACTCGACCGATTTCGATCTCGTCACGCTCGCTTGCGGTTCCCTTGTCGCCAAGCTCCTGCACGAGTTCCGCCATCAAAGGATAACAGGACAAGTAACGTTCCGGTCCTGAGCGCTCATAGGCGAGTTCCGCGGTTACCTGCTTCCAGGCGCCATGAGTTTCGCCCACACGCTGGCTGTCGGGTACCAAGACGTCTTCAAAGATGACTTCGTTGAAATGCGCGTTGCCTGAAAGGTCCTTGATGGGACGGATGGTGATGCC
>JBCBUN010000112.1:0-6192 GCA_039818145.1 Pseudomonadota bacterium | reverse complement strand
GATGCGGCGGCGGCCAGTCTGCATGACGAGGCCCGCGGCGTGCTCAAGCTCTCGGTGCCGTTTTCCTTCAGCCTGCGGCATCTGTCGCCGGTCCTGTCCGAGTTCATGGCGGCGCACCCCCGGCTGGAAGTTGATCTCGTGCTCAATGATCGCTTCGTCGACATTGTGGATGAAGGGTTCGACGTGGCCATTCGCATCGGGACGCTGGCGGATTCAAGTCTCAAGGCCCGCCGGATCGCGCCGGTGCGCCGGGTGCTGGCGGCTTCCCCTGGTTTTCTCGACAGGGTGGGGCGGCCCAAGACACCCGCTGACCTGAATGGTGACTGGTGCCTTCGATACTCCATCGGCGGCGATACGCTGGACCTTGAGCGCGAAGACACGCCGGGTGCGGTTGCCGCCCAGATCAGGACCACCGGCCCCCTGCGGGTCAATAATGGCGACATGATCCGCAATGCCATGCTGGCCGATAGCGGTATTGCCAGCCTGCCGACTTTCATCATCGGTGAGGACTTGAAATCCGGCGCACTGGAGCGCGTGCTGCCCGAGTGGTGTGCGCCGACCATCGCCATGTATGCGGTTTATCCGCCGGGCAAGGTTCTGTCTGCAAAGGTCCGCCTACTGATTGATTTACTGGCAGCGCGGTTCGGGCCGGTGCCACCATGGGATGCGTTTGAAGACGCGTAGATCCCAATCAAGTGTTTCCACATACCGCATCCCATATCAGGTCCGGGGATGCGGAAGAGTGTTGTTCTTAGGCTGTCTGCGCTCTGGTTGGCGCGAAGGCAGCCAGCAGCGCAAAGACCACCACCGTCACCACATGGAACGTCACCAGCGTGGTGAGGTAGTCCATCTGTGAAGGGTCCAGTGCATGGGGCGTGCCCAGCATCGCCACCTGGTCCCGAAACGCCGTGTACAGAACAATCTGACTCGCTGCCGCAACAATGAATGCACCAAGACCAAAAGCGTGCCTGAGCAAAAGTCCCACAACAACGGCAACATCCAGCACCAGATACACAATATCCAGGGCCTGCCAGAGCCGTGGTGCGGCAAGCCAGTCAAAACCTGTCAGGCTTGCCATGTTGGCCACATGGACTGCAGCGCCATAGGCATAGAAGACTGCAATCAACAGCAGATACCAGCGCAACAGCGGCTTGTTGTAGAGGTGCGTCATGGGCGTGACTGTGCGGTATCCGACGTGTGCGTAGAAAGGACGAATGCCCCCCTTTTTGCGACAACCGGAGAAAAAGGTGACGCGCAGGAGAACTAGATCAACCCCAACTGCCGCAGGCTGGCGTGGCTGCCTTTGCCAATGATCAGATGATCATGCAGGGCAATACCGACGGGCTTGGCGGCGTCTTCGATCTTCTTGGTCATGTCTACGTCGGCGCGGCTCGGGGTGGGGTCACCGGACGGGTGGTTGTGGACGAGGATGATAGCACTGGCGCCCAGCTCAAGGGCGCGCTTTACCACTTCGCGGGTATAGACCGGCGTGTGGTCGATGGTGCCGCGGCTTTGAACTTCGTCCGCGATCAGAACGTTCTTGCGATCAAGAAACAGAATGCGGAACTGCTCGGTCGTCTCATACGCCATGGCGGCGGTGCAATAGTCCACCAGCGACGACCAGCTTGAAATGGCCGGACGATCCATGACCTTTGACTTTGCCAGTCTGAGCGATGCGGCCTGCACGAGCTTGAGTTCGGTGGCCACGCCTTCGGACACGCCGGGCACTTCAACCAGTCGTGCCATAGGCGCGGTGATGACTTCGTTGAAGCCGCCAAAGCGCTTGAGCAGGTCTTTTGCCAGCGGCTTGGTATCGCGCCGGGGGATGGCGCGGAACAGGATCATTTCCAGCAACTCATAATCGGGCAGGGCATCAGCGCCGCCCTGAATAAACCGTTCGCGCAGACGCTGGCGGTGGCCGGTGTGCGAGGGCGCGTCCTTTTTGGATTTGCTCGTTCGCGTGCGCGGCTCCGGCGTTGTGTCGGACTTCGCTTTCACGGACTCACTGCGGCGCGTGTCAGGTTGTAGCTTGGGGAGCGGCTTACCGCCTGTGTCCTCGAAGCCTGACATGAAGGGACGCCTTTAAGCGTAGGGCGGGCAGTGGAGCCCGGCGGGTGAGGTTGTGAAAATCTCGTAGCCGTCTTCGGTCACGCCGATGGAGTGCTCGAACTGGGCGGAGAGGGACCGGTCGCGGGTGACCGCCGTCCAGCCATCAGACAGCAGCTTCACATGGGGGCGGCCCAGATTGATCATCGGCTCGATTGTGAAGAACATGCCGGCCTTGAGTTCCTGGCCTTCGCCCGCCTTGCCGTAGTGCAGGATGTTGGGCGCGTCGTGAAACACCTTGCCCAGGCCATGGCCGCAGAAATCACGGACCACGCCGCAGCGTTCGCCTTCCGCGTAGGTCTGGATGGCCGCACCGATGTCGCCAAGGGTGGCGCCGGGCTTCACGACTTCGATGCCGCGCATCATGCCCTGATAGGTCACGTCGATGAGGCGCTCGGCTTTTCGGTTGATGTCACCCACCGCATACATCCGGCTCGTGTCGCCGTGCCAGCCGTCGACCAGCAGCGTCACGTCAATGTTGACGATGTCGCCGTTCTTCAGCGCCTTGTCGCCGGGGATGCCGTGGCACACCACGTGGTTGATGGAGGTGCAGGAGGAATGCCGGTAACCGCGATAGCCATAGGTCGCGGGCACCACGCCATGGTCCAGGGCAAACTCAAGTACCCGCTTGTCCAGCTCCGCGGTGGTGACGCCGGGCACAACGTGGGGCACCAGCATGTCCAGGGCGGCGGCGGACATCTGCCCGGCCTTGCGCATGCCTTCAAAGTCAGCCGGACCATGCAGCTTGATGGCTCCGGTGTTGACGAGCGGCGCGTCAAAGGCATCCACGTAATTCATCGGCTTTTATCTCAGGTCTCTAGATTTCGATCTCAAGCTGATAGGTCAGCTCGATGGCGTCGGTCGTGATGTCGCAACCATAACATAGTGTTTCCACACCGCGACCCCGGGCAACCTCAAGTGCGGCGGCATATTTGGGGTCAATATCGTCGGCCAGCCTGAAGCGCTGCGTGCCGGGATATTGCACCAGATACAGCATCACCGCGCGGTGACCCTGTTCAGCCATGTCGCCCAGCTCAACCAGGTGTTTGGCGCCGCGGGCGGTCACGCTGTCAGGAAACTCGGCCAGGCCCGGTTCGCGCATCAGGTGGACGTTTTTCACTTCCACATAGGTAAGTGGTTTTGTCCCGTCTTCCAGCAGCCCCCCTTCAAGTAAAATGTCGATGCGGCTGTTCTGTCCGTATTTCACTTCCCGGCGCAGGGTTTCGTAGCCGGTAAGTTCCTTGATGCGGTCGGCTGCGATGGCTTCCTCCGCCAGCTTGTTGGGCATGGACGTGTTGATGCCGATAAGCGTGCCGTCCACCTCCACCAGCTCCCAAGAGTAGGCGAGCTTGCGCTTGGGGTTGTCGGACTTGGACAGCCACACCCGGTTGCCGGGATCATTCAGCCCCAGCATGGCGCCGGGATTGGCGCAATGGGCCGTGATGGTTTCGCCCGTGTCGAGTTCGACGTCAGCAAGAAACCGCTTGTAGCGCTTGAGGAGCGTGCCGGGCACGAGTGGGGGGAGTTTCATGGGGTGTGTATCGCCGCAGCGGCAAAAGTGGTCAAGACAACTCCCACAACAATCCGTAGCCCCGGACTTGATCCGGGGCCTACTCGCAAGTGATCAACGATACGGCGACCGAGAGTGGACCTCGGATCAAGTCCGGGGATGTGGGATTCATGTCTGCACCATACTGTCCCCCACACTCCGCCGTGCTATATCCCCCGCCATGAGCACGTCAGACAAAAAAGTAACCGCCGCTGTCATCATGATCGGTGACGAAATCCTCTCCGGGCGCACCCAGGACAAGAATCTGGGCTTCATTGCCACGTGGCTGGGGGAGCGGGGCATCCGGGTGATGGAAGCGCGTGTCGTTCCTGACATCGAGGAAGAGATCGTTGATGCGGTGAACACGCTGCGGGCGAAGTTTGATTATGTCTTCACCTCCGGCGGCATCGGCCCGACCCATGATGACATTACCGCTGACTCGATTGCCGTGGCGTTCGGCGTGCCCATTGGCCATCACCCCGAGGCGATGGCGCGACTGCAGGCCCATTACGATGCGTCCGACATTGAGTTCAATGACGCGCGCAAGCGCATGGCGCGGATACCGGACACAGCGACCCTGATCGACAACCCGGTGTCCAAGGCGCCGGGGTTTCAGATCGGCAATGTGTTTGTGATGGCGGGCATCCCGTCGGTCATGCAGGCGATGATCACCGGCATTGAGGATCGCCTGACAGGCGGTGCCAAGATGCTGGCATGCTCCGTTGCCGGACAGATTGCCGAAGGGGTGATTGCGGAGCCTTTGGGTGTGCTGCAGGACAAATATCCGCAGGTCTCCATGGGCAGTTATCCCTACTACAAGGACGGCACCTTCGGGGCGAATCTGGTGTTCCGGACCACGGATGCGGACCTGCTGGCGAAAGTGCAGAATGAGGCCATTGAGATGGTTCGCGCGCTGGGCGTCGAGCCGGTTGTCGGGGACGGCAACTGAGCCCTTGAGCGGTCTCAACCATCTGAAATTGCTGCGTTAACCGCGATTTCGTGACAGTTTGGCAACACCCCCCTCAACATTACGAAGATTTCAGGTCATTCCGCGCGGAATCCATTAGTATGAGTCTCAGGAGCGGTTATCGTTCTGCCCGGAAACAAGGGCGGCGCGATGCGCATCGGCCCGGTGAGGGGATTGGTGGTCTTTCAAGAGATCATTGCGTTTTCACCGGAACGGAGCATCTGCCGTCCAAATAAGCGACCGGCAGGACGGATCTGCATTACGTAGAAACCGGAACTGTCATTCAGGGACATCACCTCCGATTCAAACGGGGGCGGGGAAACCTCTCGAGGGAGACTAAGTATGAAAAAGATTCTCGCAGGCGCATTCGGTGTTGCCGCTGGCGCGCTCATCATGACCGGCTCAGCATTCGCGCTGGACTCCAGCTACGAAGCACAGAGCAAGGCTGGCACGCATCAGTTCTACGTCTGGTGCACGGGCGCTGCTGACAGCGAAACAACTGCCGATGGTGCCAACATGGAAGAAGCCATGGCATCTGTGCAGGGTTCTGTTGGCAACACCTGCAAGCCAGTTTGGCAGGGCCTCGTCAACTAAGACGGCTCTAACGCGTATCCACACTCTTTGGTGAGTGGCAAAACGGCGGTCTTCGGAAACGAAGGGCGCCGTTTTTGTATCCGGGTCCTGCCTTGCGGACCCTCCATAAAGCATCCATTGGATGCTTTGGCTCTGCTTACCTTGTGCGTAATGGCCCTGTCGGGGCGGGGCTGACTACCTATCCTTCACCGAAATTCAGACACCACGAAGGATGGGTCCCATGTCCAACACCGCAGATCAGCTCAACGCCAACCCCTTACCCCTCGCCAAGCATCTGGGCATCCAATTTGTCTACGCCGAGCCTGATGTGGTGGTGGCCGAACTCGAGATCACCGAAGATCTGTGTACGTCCGGCAACATCATGCATGGCGGCACGGCGATGGCGCTTGCCGACACGGTGGGGGCGGTGGCGACCTTCCTGAACCTTCCTGAAGGGGCAGGCGGCACCACGACCGTTGAGAGCAAGACAAACTTCCTGGCGGCGTGCCCGGCCGGCCAGAAAGTAACGGCCACCTCAACCCCGGTGCATCGTGGCCGCCGCACACAGATGTGGCAGACCCGCATTGAGCGTGCCGACGGCAAGCTGGTGGCCCTCACCAGCCAGACGCAATTGATCCTCTAGCTGTCCGCGCAATAACGGGGATCGATTCATTTGTGTGAGTCTTTTCAGGCGGTTGAATCGTTATCCACAAAGCTCTGAATCGCTGTGGGAAGGCGGGCCGACCCAGGCTCTTACCAAATCTTTGCGAGTTGCTTGTAAGCAGGGGAGGCGTCGCCTAAACCGGGGTGATACTTCCCTTGCTCAGGAGTTGCTGCATCCGCGTCATGGACCGTCTCTCGCCCAGCCTTCGTGATCTGCTGACAAACCTCGCGGTCTCCGCTGTGAGCGTCTTTGTCTTTTTGCTCATCTGCGAGGTGCTGGTGTTTCGGGTCATCCTGCCGTCCGGGTCGACGCCGGATAGTGCCTATATCGATG
>JBCBUN010000111.1:0-6237 GCA_039818145.1 Pseudomonadota bacterium | reverse complement strand
ATGTGGACCCGTCCCTTGAAGCACATCTGGGCCTCGTGCCCGGGTCCACATAGAGCGTGCCGCTGGTGACGTCGAGGTCCCACACAGCTTCACTTGATCCAGCAAGCGCCAACGCATTGCGCTGCTCGGCACGGATGGCATTGACATCAGGCAGTTGGGGGTCCGTATCCCGACCAATGGCCAGACTGTCCGCGCGGCGGTCCGCGCTGCTTGCTGTCTGGCCCAGTGCCATGGACCGACGCGCTGCGGTTCGCACCGCCCCCATGGTGGCCGGGCCTGCCAGGGTGTAGGCCACAATCACGATGCCGAGCACGGCGAGCGCGTGGATGATCATTTCAACCGCAGGGCTGCGCGGCAGGAAGCCCTGCGTCGCCAGCGCCGCGAGCACGGCAGCCAGCGCCATGAGGGCCCAGCCCGCGCGCAGTTCACCTGCTGCGGGGGTGATGCGTGGTGCCCCGCTGTCGCCATTGCTGGTTCCTGTGGTCAGCGCCGCGACACCGCCCAGCGCAACGGCAAAGGCCATGAGCCGAACGAAGGGCAGCCCGACCGAAGGCGCTACCAAAGCAAGAAGCGCCGCACCAAGGGCCACCCATCCAGCCAGCCGTGCTAGTCGTTCGCGATCAGGCGACAGGGCACGAATGCGTTCAGCAGCCAGGACGTGCGCGGCCGCGCCTGTTGCCAATGCGAGTGTAACCCCGGCCATGCGGGCGTCCCAGCCGGCAGACCAGCCAAAGGCCGCCGCAAGGAAACCTTGCGCCGACAGTTCATACAAAAGCGCACCGCCGGTCAGAAGGGTCGCCAGTTTGATGGCGCCATAGGCCGGTGTGGCAGCGCCGGTCCTGGCGCCTTTCAGCTCATTGGACAGGTGCTGCCCCCATTGAGCTGCGAAAAAAGCAAAGGCGATGGCTAGGACACCGAGGATCAACCCCGAAAACGCGGCTTGCGCAGCATCTACTGCTGCCAGTTCCTGAGGCTGCCAGATGTGCAACGGCGTTGCGGCCGAGGCGCCCACAGGGATTGCAAAGCTGGTGGTGGAGGCCGGGGGAAGCGACACCAGATACCGCACCTGCGCGGGTCCGGCCTGACTGCCTGAAACAATCTGCGTTGGCGTGACTGACTCAAGCGGCATGATGCGCCAGGCACCCAGCTCGGTAAGACCGCTGCGTACAGGCGCAATGCCGGACGACCACAGGGCGGACCTGTCGATGGCAATGATACGTTGCTGCGGCTCATCCAGCGGGTTTTGCAGAGCGAAGACCGACCACACGCGCGCGAAGTCCACCTCTTCGTCGCTCAGTACCAGGGGAATGGGCCCCGGGAATGCCGCCTCACGGTCGGCGGGCAAGTGCAGGACCACGGGCGTGATATCGACGTGGGGCTGCGCCGGATCAATCACCACGACGGGAAGGCTGCGTGGCGCGCCATCCGGCAGGTCGTCGGTAGTGCTCTGGTTTGAGGTTTCCGCTGCACCGGTAGCCTGAGCAGCTGGCAAAAGGTCTTCCTGCTCAGGCGAAGTCTGCGCCGGAACTGAGGGCTGTGCCTCCAGCTCCTGGACAGCGCCTGTTGAAGCCCAGCCTGTCATCACCACGGCCATCATGAGTGCTGCGACCGCCGCGCGCCATCGTGCATGGAGCCATGAAACGCCGCGGCGCTCGCAATTGTCCCTGCCTGTCTGGTCGCGGTTGAAGATGGATCAGGCCTCGCGGTTGGCGGTGTGTCTCGTCCCGGGCGCTGACAGGCGAATCACTCGCGTGACGCTGTCATCCCGAACCACCTTGGTAGCCCCCTGCCCGGCCTTCTGACAAGAACTCTGCCGCGTGCGGAGGGTCTTAAGTCCTCGGATCGGTTGAGAGAATCGCAAACAGAAGATGATCACGCCACGCGCCGTCGATGCGCAGGTAATTGCGGGCAAAGCCTTCCTGGGTGAAGCCGCAGGATTTGAGCAATGCGCTTGATGGCTCGTTTGTCGGCAGGCATGCCGCTTCCAGCCGATGCAGCTTGAGCTGGTCAAAGACAAAGGGAATGAGTGCCTTGACGGCAGCGCTGGTGTAGCCCTGCTGCTTGTGAGGTTCGCCAACCCAGTAACCAAGGGAACAGGTCTGCGCTACGCCCCGACGGACATTCGACAGCGTGCAGCCACCGACCAGTTTTCCCGTGCGAGACGAGAAAATGAAGAATGGATAGGCCTCATCATCGCGGACGTCGCGCTGGTATCGCTTGAGGCGTCTGCGAAAAGCCGTACGGGTCAGATCGTCTGCCGGCCAGGTTGGCTCCCACGGTGTCAGGAATGCCCGACTGCGGGCGCGCAGTTCCGCCCATTCCACATAGTCTGTGTTGCGTGGCAGGCGCAGCACCACCCCGTCACCTTCGACGACATAGGCATCGTCATTTGCAGAATTGTTGCGGAGAAGAGCCATCAGAATTATCGAGCGGTCTTGTTCGTCAGTTGGACACTACGATTGAAAGTGTGCCGCGAACCCATCCGCACTGGCAAGAGACGCATTTGGTCCCACAATAGAGACCGTGGGGGAGGACATAGGTGCTGCAAGCCGCCCCATGAACCGGCGCACATCATCTGTCGTCACGGAATCAAGCCGGGCCACGAGATCGTCAGCAGACAGAACCTTGCCGAAGACCACCAGATGCCGGGCAACCTGTTCGGCACGCGACGCACAATTCTCAAGGCTCATCAGCAGCCCGGCCTTTGACTGCGCCCGAGCGGCCGCGATCTCATCCTCTTTGACATAGGCCGCCATGTCGACAACTTCGCCATGGATGACGCGGGCCAGCTCTTCCACATCCGCAGGCGCAGCACCTGCATAAACGCCGAACAGGCCGGTGTCGGCAAAGCCCCAGCTATAGGCGTAGATGGAGTAGCAAAGACCGCGCTTCTCACGAGCCTCCTGAAACAGCCGCGAAGACATGCCGCCGCCAAGCACGGTGGAAGCAATGTCTGCGGTGAAGAAATCATCGCTTCCCGTCGCCGCGCCTTCGAAGCCAAGCACCAGATGGGTCTGATCCAGGTCGCGGGCCCGGGCCGTTGTACCGCCTGCATAGGCCGCTTTGCCGAAGTCGCTGGCCGGCGCTGCGCCTTTGGCCTGAAAGGCTTCTTCGGCCAGTGCCACAATGGTCTTGTGATCAACAGCGCCTGCCGCGCTCAGGATCATCGCACCGGGACGATAGTGAGAGGCGAGATATCCGCGAATGCTGTCCGCGGTCATGGCGCGCACGCTGTCACGGGTGCCGAGGATCGGGCGACCCAGAGGCTGATCCGGAAAGGCTGCTTCGGACATCATCTCAAAGACGAGATCGTCCGGTGTGTCTTCTGCTTCGCCGATTTCAGAGAGAACAACGCCCTGTTCGCGCGCCAGTTCGTCTGCCTCGAGTCGGGAGTTTTCAAGAATGTCTGCAACCAACGTGATCGCCAGAGGCACGTCCTCGGCGAGAACGCGCGCGGCATAGACTGTGTTTTCATGGGACGTGGCTGCATTGAGCGACCCGCCGACGCGCTCGATGGCACCGACAATTTCAGCAGCCGTACGCGTGGTCGTGCCCTTGAACGCCATGTGCTCCAGCATGTGCGCGATGCCATGCTGTTCCGGCGTTTCGTGGCGTGCACCTGCATTCACTGTCAGGGCAACAGCCGCCGTTTTGATGTGCGGCATCTCATCGGTGACGATGGTCAGTCCATTGTCGAGATGCGAGACGGTCACCGTCATGAGGCGGAAATCTTTTCTTCAACGAAACGCTGCATCTCACGCAGATCATTCGGCATCGCGGTCATGTGTTCCTCGCGATCGAACAGATCGTTCAAGTGTGGCGGCAGGCTCGGGTGCTTCCCCGTGGCCTTTTCAACCGCTGCCGGGAACTTGGCCGGGTGCGCTGTGGCCAGTGTGACCATGGGCGCACCGGTTGGGTCCAGGGTGTCCCGCGCGGCAGCAAGTCCAACCGCCGTATGCGGATCAATCTGCATACCCAGGGTCGCAAAGACCTGCTGCATTGTTGCGTGCATGGCATCATTGTTCACCCGCGCGGACCCGAAGTCGCTGCGGATGGCTGAAATCGCCGGATCATCAATGGTGAAGCTGCCAGACTGGGTGAGCGCACCCATGGCGGCCCGCACCTTGGACGCGTCGCGGCCATAGGCTTCAAACAGGAGCCGCTCGAAATTGCTGGAGACCTGAATATCCATCGACGGCGCGTCTGTGGGTGTGACGCCTTGGACGGTGTAGCTGCCCGTCTTGAGGGTGCGGTCCAGAATGTCGTTGATGTTGGTCGCAACGATCAGTTTGTCGATCGGCAACCCCATACGCTTTGCGACATAGCCTGCAAAGATGTCACCAAAATTTCCGGTCGGCACGGAGAACGATGTTTTGCGGTGAGGCGCGCCCAGGGTTGTGGCGGCGGTCACGTAGTAGACCACCTGCGCCAGAATGCGTGACCAGTTGATGGAGTTCACCGCCGCAAGCTTTACCCGATCGCGGAAAGCCAGATCATTGAACATGGCTTTGACGAT
The DNA here is from genome assembly GCA_039818145.1 of Pseudomonadota bacterium. Lineage (GTDB taxonomy): Bacteria > Pseudomonadota > Alphaproteobacteria > CGMCC-115125 > CGMCC-115125 > Pyruvatibacter. The sequence continues at coordinate 1,721 of JBCBUN010000111.1, read as the reverse complement.
GGCCTGGCAATCATCAAAGTTCCCGTCCAGTGCCACATTGTGCACATTGGAGGCCTGCACGGTCGTCATCTGTCGGCGCTGGACATCCGAGACGCGGCCCTTGGGATGCAGGACGACGATGTTGACTGCCTCAAGACCTGCAAAAGCTTCAATTGCCGCTCCGCCAGTGTCGCCTGATGTGGCAGCCACGATAGTGACCTTCTCGCCGCGTTTGGTCAGCACGTGGGAGAAGAGCTGGCCGAGTAGCTGCATCGCCAGATCCTTGAAGGCCAGCGTCGGCCCATGAAACAGTTCCAGCAGAAATTCATTGGCATCCAGCTGCGCGAGCGGCGCAACCGCTGGATGGGAGAATGTGCCGTAAGCGGCATCCACCATGGACGCGATGTCATCTTGCGCAATTGAAGGGGCGAACGGCGTGACGATGCGTGTGGCCACGTCTGCGTACGGACGGCCAGCCATGTCCGCGAAGTCGGCCGCGCTGAAGGTGGGCCATGTTTCCGGCACATATAGCCCGCCATCACGGGCAAGGCCCGAGAGGAGCACATCCTCAAAATCAAGGACAGGCGCGTCGCCTCTGGTGGATACGTAACGCATGGGTTTGTCGTGTTCCGCGGTTTGTCGTGTGCCGGGGGTGGAAAGCGGCGCACCATAGGCCGCACGGGTTTATCGGGGCAAGGGCCGGGTCAGTAAGCTGCTATGCACCTTTCCCAGCCCGGCGGCGGGCAAAGAAGAACGCCAGCCAGACCGCAATCAGGGTCACAGCCAGACCGTACCAGGTCAGGGCATAGCCCAGATGCGGGTTTTTGAGCTCAAGTCGGGTCTGGCCGCCCACCGGCAGGCCACCGGGGTTGGGTGCAGGGCCTGCGTCCATCAGCATCGGAAAGACCGGGGAGATGCCCGCTTTGTCGGCAAGGCGGTCAATGGGGCGGTGATACCAGACATTCTTGTCGAGATCGGGCTCCGGGGTGAACGCATTGGCGTCGTCGGGAACCACCAGAACGCCCTGCACGGTCACTTCACCATCAACCTGGCCGACAGACCGTGTACCGGCCTCCTTTTTTGAGATCGGCACAAAGCCGCGGTCCACGAGGAGCCACCCGCCCTGCGACAGTTCCAGGGGCGTGATGACGTGATATCCCGGCTCGCCGCTCAGGGATGATATGTAGGCATGTGCCTCATTGGCGTGATCAAAAACACCTGTGGCGGAGGCTGACCTGTAGCGCTGGATGGCCGGATCAATGGATGCCCATGTGTCACTAGCCGGCAGCGGCATCGGGTCTGCCGTCATGCCTTGCTCTATCTGGGTGAGAAGATCTTCCTTCCACGCAAGGCGATCCATCTGCCAGTTACCAAGCAGGATCAGGATAACAAGGGCGGGCACAGCAAACACTGTGGGCCACAGCATGGGACGCAAACTCATGACGGGGTGTCTCCCATATCCTGGCGTCCTTCGCGGGCCCGGTTGTGAAACTGCAGGGCAATGAGGGTGGCCTTGAAAGGCCGCAACAGCCCGAGCGGCACACTCAGTGCCAGCGGCAGAAAGATGACGGCGTGCACCCAATAGGGCGGCTGATGCGAGACTTCCACAATCAGCGCCAGACCAACAATCAAGAAGCCGGACACGAGAATGATGAAGACCGCAGGCCCGTCGCCTGTATCCACCCTGGCATAGTCGAGATCGCAGGACGGGCAGCAATCAGCGACAGTCAGGAACCCCTTGA
>JBCBUN010000110.1:0-6238 GCA_039818145.1 Pseudomonadota bacterium | reverse complement strand
GATGTGGATCAGTTGATTGCCCAGATGCCCCTGGAAGAACGCATCTATCGCCATCGGTGTGTGGAAGCATGGTCCATGACTGTGCCTTGGTCGGGCTTCCCGCTTGCGGCTCTTGTTGATTTTGCCAAACCCAAATCATCCGCCCGCTATTTGAAGATGCAGACCTTCATGCAGCCCAGCGTTGCCAGCGGCCAGAAACAGTCCTGGTATCCGTGGCCCTACACCGAAGGCCTCACCATGGCAGAAGCTCACAATGAGCTGGCCTTCATGGCGACCGGCATTTACGGCAAGCCCCTGGGCGAGCAGTTCGGTGCGCCCATTCGTCTGGCGGTGCCGTGGAAGTACGGCTTCAAGTCCATCAAGTCGATTGTGACGTTCGAGTTCACTGGCCGTAAGCCCACCAGCTTCTGGGAAGAGATCGCGCCCAAGGAATATGGTTTCTGGGCCAATGTGAATCCCGACGTGCCGCACCCGCGCTGGAGTCAGGCTACGGAAGAAGTGCTGGGCACTGGCCGTCGCGTACCGACCTTGATGTTCAATGGCTACGAAGAACAGGTGGCAGGCCTCTACAAGGGCCTTGAGGGACAGAACCTCTATCGCTAGCGCCTGATACGCTGTGACAGGTTTATTGAGACTGTCTGCCATGCAGCATTTTGGGTTTGCCGCGCCGGGCTGACCCCTTAAGTGTGGGGTCCGGCCTATTCCGGCCGCGTCTCAAGGCTGCCACTCATGTCTTCCCCTTCAGCACCCGAACCGGCGTCCAGCCCGGCCCTTGCGCTACCGCGCTGGGAGCTGGTGGCCATGGTGGCGGCGCTCATGGCGCTCAATGCGCTGGCGATAGATGTGTTCATCCCAGCGCTGCAGGACATTGGCGAAGCGCTCAGCGTGGAAGACGAGAACCGCCGTCAGTTCGTGATCACGGCCTACATCATGGGCTTTGGCATCGCGCAGCTTTTCTACGGAACCATCTCGGACAGGTTTGGCCGGCGGCCGGTCCTGATGTTCGGGCTGGCGGTGTATGTGGGGGCGTCGGCGCTTGCGTCCTATGTCCCCAATTTTGAGTCTCTGCTGGCGGTCCGTTTCATTCAGGGCATTGGCACGGCGGCGACGCGGGTGATTGCGGTGTCAGTCGTGCGTGACACGTTTGGCGGGGCGCGCATGGCGTCGGTCATGTCTCTGGTGATGATGGTGTTCATGGCGGTGCCGCTGATCGCACCTAACATTGGTCAGCTCATCATCCTGTTCGGTGACTGGCAGTCGGTGTTCTGGGTCACGGGCATTCTTGGTGCCGTCATGGCAGTGTGGAGTTACATCCGCCTGCCGGAGACACTGCACCCTGAGTACCGCATGCCGCTGACCTTCACCCGCGTCTCGGCTGCCTTCAAGGTGGTTGTCACGACGCGGGCGTCGTTTGGCTATGCGCTGGCCACGGCACTTACGTTTGCCGTGCTCTTTGCCTTTATCAGTCAAGCGGAGCAGCTGTTTACCCAGACATTTGGTCTGGGGGACTATTTCACGCTCGCCTTCAGCGGCACGGTTGTGTTCATGGCCGCGGCCAGCTTCATGAACTCCCGGCTCGTTGAGCGCATGGGCATGCGGCGGCTGTCGCACACAGCCCTCATGTGCTTTGGCGGGCTCATTCTGCTCGCGCTTGCTCTGGCACTTGGCTTGGGAGAAGCCTTCCCGTTCTGGCTGTTCAGCCTGATGATCGCGTCGATCTTTGCGTGCTTTGGTTTTATCGGCACCAATTTCAACGCCCTGGCCATGGACCCGCTGGGCCATGTGGCGGGTACAGCGTCGTCCGTGCTTGGGTTCCTGCAAACCTTTGTGGGCGGCGTGCTGGGGGCCATCATCGGCTACATGTATGACGGCACGGCGGTGCCCTTGTTTGCGGGCTATCTGATGCTTGCGCTGGGGGCCATTGCCTGTGTCGCCATGGCGGAAGGCGGCAGGCTTTTTGGGGCGGACGATGATCTGGTGATGCCGCCGGTCGCGCCTCAGGATGCGGACTAGAAGCCGCTAGCCGGGCATCTTGTCAAAGGCGGGGATGTCCGGGTCCAGGGTCACCCAATGGGCCTTCTCGCTCACATAGACATTTGAAATCGGCGTGAAGGCCTCCGGCTCATCCAGCGTCGACGCAAACAGGTTCAACAGGACCGTGTTGCCTTGAGACTGCGCGTGGATGCGGGTGCCGCATGCCGCGCACAGGGCTGTCGTGACGCTCTGGCCGCTCTCAGACGTGCGCTGGAACTCGACCCTGTCGCCGGTGACCGTCACGGCGTGTGCCGGAACCGAGATGGCCGACACATAGGGGGCGCCGCTGCCAGCCTGGCAGGCGTTGCAATGGCAGTTGGCACTCCACACAGGGGCCGCGGTGCAGACATAGCGGACCGCGCCACAGGCGCATCCCCCTTCGAAGGGCACATCGAACTCAGGCATGGGCAGGGGCCTCCAATCACGTTGCGGAGCACATCAGCACGGTGAAATGCGGCAACAAGATGTGGAGGCATCAAGAAAGAAACCAGCGGAAAAGAAAAAGGCCGGACCTGCGTTACTCATGCAGGCCCGGCCTCAGTCCTTGGGTAGCCGGCGAATGGGGGGGGTGCCTGGCTACCGGCGCATGCAGCCTCAAGGGGAGGAGTGGCTACATGCTGCCTCGAAGCAACGTCTTGGGGAGAGGACGCTTCGAAGGAGTGCGGTTATGTGAACCGCTGATGGCGAAGATTTAGGCTTTTGCTGCACTGCATTCAAGCAAACTGCCTTCAAAGCAACCATGCGCTGAACGCATAGCTAATCGTTCAGTCCTCACTCAAAGGCAAATCACTGATTTTGCGGGTAAATTCTCGTTAGGGTGAGATCGAACAACCCTAGTAAGTCCATTCCCGGGCTTTTTCGAGCAGAAAATCACGCATGACGGTGATCCGTTTTGTGTCCCGAAGTTCGGCTGGATACACAAAAAACGTGTCGAAATGGGGGACTTCCACGTCCGGCAGCACCCGCACCACGTCGGGGTGGTGGCGGATGATGTAGTCGGGCAGGGCACCGATGCCAAAGCCTGATTCCACGGCCTTGAGCACCCCGTAGATGTTGTTCACCCGGAAAAACGGCTCTCGGGCCCGGCCATCCTCAAGGCCTGCTGTCTGCAGCCAGTTCACTTCCTGCAGGGCCGCCGGTGCTGCGTCGCCGTAAACCACGATGTCGTGGTTATCGATGTCGGCAAGCGTCTTGGGCTCGCCGCCCTTGCGCGCCAGATAATCCCTGGTCGCATAGAGGTGATAGTGGACGCGGAACAGCTTGCGCTGCACAAGGTCCTGCTGCACGGGCGGGTGGAAGCGTACGGCGACATCAGCCTCACGCATCGCCAGATCAAGCTCACGGTCATCCACAATGAGATGCAGGTTGATCTTGGGGTAGCGGTCGGTGAATTCCTTGAGGCGCGGCACCAGCCAGTTCGCCCCAAAGCCCACAGTGGTGGTGAGCTTGAGGTCGCCTGAGGGCTCGCCTTTGGTTTCACGCAGGCGGCTCTCGGTGTCTGCCAGGCGCGTAAACACCTCACGGGTGGTGCCGTAGAGCACTTCACCAGTTTCCGTCAGCAGCAGGCCGCGGGCATGGCGATGGAACAGGGTCAGACCCAGCGATTCCTCCAAAGCGGAGATCTGGCGGCTGACGGCGGACTGGCTGAGGTTCAGCTGCTCACTTGCATGGGTAAAGCTGCCAGCCTCTGCGGCCGCATGAAATATGCGCAGCTTGTCCCAGTCCATGACGCCCCTAGCTCCCGCCTGCTTGCCGCAGCGTTATTCGCTTTTGGTTCGGCCCTATATCCAACGGGAAGCGATTCGGCGCAAGGGCAATGCCTGCCAAATATGACAGTCATTTTGCATATCCCACTTGCGGGCCTGGGTGCGGCGCGTTCTGCAATGGTTGGAAAACCGATGTGACTGGCTCTTTGCAAGCGACCCGCCTACATGGCTGGGCATGACCAATGACCCCATATCCATCCGGCCGGACCTCGTTATTTTCGATTGCGACGGCGTTCTGGTGGACAGCGAGACAATCGCCAATGAGCTGCTTGCAGTGGCGGTGACCGAGCTTGGCTGGCCCACAACAACGGCAGACAGCCATCGCCGGTTTCGTGGCCGGTCGTGGCAGTCAACGATCGCCATCATTGAGAGTGAAACCGGGAAACCTGTTCCCGAGGAATGGGTACAACGGACCCGCGAGACGGCGCACAAGGCCATCTATGAGACGGTGACTGCCATCCCCGGTGTCGCCGATGTGGTTGCTCGGGTTGAGGCCGCGAATATTCCGAGATGCGTCGGCTCTTCCAGCCAACCGGATTATCTGGCGCATGTGCTCGGGCGAGCCGGCCTTGATCATCACTTTGGGGAGTCTGTCTTTAGCGCCACGATGGTGACCAAGGGCAAGCCGGCGCCGGACCTGTTCCTGTTTGCAGCGTCTCAGATGGGCCATGCCCCACACCGGGCGGTGGTGATCGAAGACACGGTGCCCGGCGTGCAGGCTGGCATGGCCGCCGGCATGCGTGTCATCGGCTATGCCGGTGATCCGTACACGGATGGAAACGCGCTGGCGGATGCCGGCGCGGTGGTTGTCGGCGACATGGCCGAGGTGCCGGGGCTTCTGGGGCTCAGCTAGTTGCCGATTGCGAACCCTTCATAACCTGTGAGGTAATTGTTTGGCCTCTTTTGGCGGTGTTGGATGCTTAAAGCAACAAGACACCTTGGAGGGGCAGCGCATGTCCGGCGACCAGAAGATGATTGATTTGGCCCGAAATTTCCTCATGGCGATGGGGGATAAGAAATTTGAGGAAGGGCTTAGTTATCTCGCTGATGATTGCGTCTATGAGAACATGCCCATGGGTATGGACGCCGTCACCGGACCAGCCGCCGTCCGGGCGGTGCTTGAGCCTTTCTTCGGCCCGACCCTGGCAAACGAGTTCGTGTTTCATCGCGAAGTGGCGTCCGGTTCGATAGTTTTCATCGAACGCACGGATCGTCACAAGCTTGCGGAAGACCGCTGGGTTGAATTGCCAGTTACCGGCGTCTTTGAAATCGAGGACGGCAAGATCAAGTTGTGGCGGGACTATTTTGACCTGCCGACAATCCTCACAGCTTGGCCGGAACTTGCTGGTTAAGGCAGGTCGCGGGAGGCAGACAGCGGGCCGGGCAGGTCCGTCAGGATGCTCGTCGTCTCGTTGACGGTAAATGCCCGGGGCCAGAAACCGCTTCCCCGGGCTGTTCCATCTTCAAAGGCTGCCAGTGCTGTTTCCAGATCACGCAGGGACTGGAGGCCGGTTACCGGTACGCCGGACCTGGCATCTCCGTGGGCTGCATAGATCTTGATGGTCTCCGGCAGGTCTGCGACCAGACGCCGTGTGGTGGCCAGATAGGTCCTGAGGCTGGAATTGGGCATGAAGGCGTAGATCGCGCCATCGCCTGAGTAGTCACCCATAAAGAACTGGTCCGCCTGCCTGTCCCACACCGCTATGGACTCCGGTGTGTGGCCGGGTATCGAGAGCAGGGTGATCTGTCGGTCGCCCAGATCCAACTCGGTGTCCGGTGCCCACCATCCCGCGACAGGCCAGCTTGGCAGGTCATAGCCCTCAACAAAGCCCAGATGCTCGTTGCGCGTCGGTGTAAACACGCCATCCTCAACACGTTCGCGCAGATGCGGCAGGTCCGGCATCAGGATTGTTTCGAAGGCATCATGGTTGCCAACATGGTCATAGTGAAGGTGGCTGGAAATAACGCTTACGGGCTTGTCTGTGAGTGACGAAACCACCGGCGCAATCTTGCCTGCAGGCGACCCTGTATCAATGAGCAGGGCGCGTTTGCTGCCGACCAGCAGATAGGAGTGGACGTCCTGATGGTAAAGCGGTTCGGCAATGGCGAACGTGCCCGGGGTGATCTCTTCAACAGTGTAAAACGTGTCCGCCCACAGCTCGTTGTCACCAAGCGTGACCTCATCTCTGTCCAGCAGGGGTGGTTCGCCTTCAAGGCTCACGAGTTGCAGCATCAGCGGCGTGCGGAAGAGATAAGCGGCGCTCAGCAGCACCGTTAGGACCGCAAGGCTTATCAGTGCTCCACGACCAATCTTTTTCATGTCCATCCCCCGGTCGTTTTTGTTGTCGAGGCATCTGGCCACGAAAAACCCCATTGTTGCACACACGGGAAAACCACGGCCCCCACACGGGGGAGGGGGCGGGTGTTGTGGGGGTGTG